>JAPUKX010000278.1 GCA_027295435.1 Planctomycetota bacterium
GATGGCGGTCGATGATGGCCGGCAGGGCCTCAATAACTCGCTCGATGCCTTTGCCCGGCCCGAGTAGCCCGAACGTTAGCATTACGTTCTTGCCCTCCACACCGAACTTGTCCTTGTAGAAGCTGGGATCGACGAACGGCACGTCGGGGATACCGTGGGGGATAATCTCGATCTTGTGCTCCTCTATCCCGTATACCTCGCGCAACAGCTCGGCACTTCGATTGGTCATCACCACCAAGCCGTCTGAGAGTTCGGCCAGCTCTTCCATGACCGCCCGCTGAGTGGGCTCGGGTTCGTGGAGGATCGTGTGAAGCGTGATCACCGTCGGCATGCGCAGCTCGCGGAGCAGGATCAGAATGTGGCTGCCCGCCGGGCCGCCGAAGATCCCGAACTCATGCTGAAGGTTGACAACGTCCACATTGTTGATGTTCAGGAAGTCCGCGGCTCGTCTATAGGACGCGACGTCCTTCTCGGTAATCTCAAACCACACGCGGTCGGGATAGTCGTATCCCTCCTTGATGTCATTGACGGGGACGACGAAGACCTCGGCTTGGCGAAAAGTACGCGCTAGAGCGTCGGACAGATCGCCGGTGAAGGTGGCGATGCCGCACTGCCGCGGCAGGGAGGTGCCGATGAACGCGATCCGCCGCAGGGCGGGGCGTTTCTTTCGAGAAGTGACACTCATACAGTTGCTCGTCGGCCAACGGCCAAGCGACCGCCCACCGCGGCTTGGACCCGCCGACCAAACCAGCTATTGTACCCGGATTCATCACGCTTGGTCGGCGAGTCGACCGCACGCCGTGCAAAGGGGCGTTGCCGACCTTGCTCACAAGGATTTCCCCAATGGCCAGCACCGGGACGATCATTCAGGTCATCGGTTCGACCTTCGACGCCCAGTTTCCCGAGAACGATCTGCCGGAGATCTATAACGCAGTCAGATGCGAGATCGAAGTCCAAGGCCAGCCGACCGTTCTGGTGGGCGAGGTGGCCAAGCACCTCGGCGGCGGACAGGTCCGCTGCGTGGCCCTGGCGTCAACCGACGGCCTGCGCCGTGGCCATCCGTGCGCCGACACCGGTGGTCCGGTGAGGGTGCCAGTCGGTGAACCCACGCTGGGGCGCGTCTTCAACCTGCTAGGCGAGCCTATCGACGAGAAGGGCCCGATCACCGGAGCGACCCTTCGGCCGATCCATCGCGACCCGCCCAAATTCGTCGATCTGAACCCCAAGACCGAGATCCTTGAGACCGGCATCAAGGTCATCGACCTGCTCTGCCCCTTCGTCCGCGGCGGCAAGATCGGGCTGTTCGGCGGGGCGGGCGTGGGCAAGACCGTCATCATCCAGGAGATGATCGCTCGCGTGGCCAGGGAGTTCGGCGGCTATTCCGTCTTTGCCGGCGTGGGTGAGCGGACCCGCGAAGGCAATGACCTGTGGCTGGAGATGCAGGAAGCAGAGTACACCGATGAGAACGGCCAGACCGCCAAGGTCATGGACAAAGTGGCGATGGTCTTCGGGCAGATGAACGAGCCGCCAGGGGCCCGGCTGCGGGTGGGGCTGTCGGCCCTGACCATTGCCGAGGAGTTCCGCGACGCCTCCGGCAAGGAGACACTGCTCTTTGTGGACAATATCTTCCGATTCGTTCAGGCCGGCTCCGAAGTGTCGGCGTTGCTGGGTCGCATGCCCTCAGCGGTGGGTTATCAACCAACGCTCGCAACGGAAATGGGGCAGCTTCAAGAGCGAATCACTTCCACGACCAAAGGGGCGATCACGTCGGTGCAGGCGATCTACGTTCCCGCAGACGACCTGACCGACCCCGCCCCGGCCACCACATTCAGCCACCTCGACGCATTCGTGGTCTTGGAGCGGTCGATCGTGGAGAAGGGCATCTATCCCGCCGTCGATCCGCTGGCCTCCAGCTCGCGCATCCTCGAGCCACAGTACATCGGCAAAGACCACTACCGCGTGGCCAGCCGGGTGCAGGTGATCCTTCAGCGCTACCGCGATCTGCAAGACATCATCGCCATCCTCGGCGTGGACGAGCTTTCCGAAGACGACAAGCTGACCGTGGCCCGGGCCCGAAAGATCGAGCGCTTCCTCAGCCAGCCGTTTTACGTCGCGGAGATCTTCACCGGATACGCCGGCGTCACCACCCCGCTTCAGGAGACGATCAAATCCTTCGATCAGCTCTGTGAAGGTGAAGGCGACGACCTGCCGGAAGCCGCCTTCATGTACGTCGGCACCCTCGACGACGCGCGCGAAAAGGCCGACCGCATCGCCGCGGAGGTGTGAGCCAACGCGAGAATGCAGGCGCATTCCCCGACATCCTGCCGGGATCGGCCGTGGGTACACTCCCGAGCGCCGAATGAGAGCAACTCGCCGAATCCTGGTCACGCTACTGCTGGTCACCCTTGTCGTCGCGCTCACTCTCTGGCGGATGACCTGGATGGCTCCAGGGTGGTGGGCGCCGCCGGATCCGACTGATGAGCGGGCCGCGGCGCTAGCCGATGGTTTCGAGTATGGGTTGATCGAGCAAGCCCACAAGATTCGCCCCAGCGGCGAACCCTGGCGTATCGAGGTCACCGAGCGCCAGGTCAATGCGTGGTTGTCGGGACGGCTGGAGGCGTGGATCGCTCATGCCCATGAGCTGCACTGGCCCCCGCAACTCGGCGCCGGGCAGCTGCGCTTTGAGACCGGCGGCGTCAGCCTCGGCTTGGAACTCCGCGAGGCGAGCCGGTCCCGCTTCATCGTCGCCCGCATTATCCCTACGATCGTCAACGGTGAACTTGCCCTGTCCGTTGACCGCGTGTCGCTGGGGCGACTTCGGATTCCAGGCGGGCCGGTGCAGACGCTGTTGGATCGCCTCGACGCCGCGGCGCCGGCCAGCTTTCTCGATGATCCGAAGGTCCAGGCGGCAATCAACCTGGTCACGGGTGAGCTGCGGATCGATCCATCGCTGACGCTCACTGACGGCCGCCGTGTGCGTTTGCTCGACGTTGAATGCAGCAAGGGCACGGTGACCCTGCGATGCGAGACCATCGCCCGCAGGCAGTCCAGACGGTCCGGACCGCTCCCGTAACCGAAAGAAGAACAGGACTAGGCCGGCCCCCACAACCAGCCCAATCCTGTTATTCACTGCGGAGAAGAAATCTCGAACCCCCGCTTCCTTGCCTCCTTCACCATACCACACTTGCGGCCTTGAGCAAACGCAAATAGCTCGGATCGCCCTGCAAATTGCGCGGTGTCGGCAGACATTGGGCCGCCGCGGCCGGTCCCAGCCGGATAAAGTGCCGCTATGGGTGGGATCGGCCGGTCAGGCAAACCACGGCCGGTTACGGAGCCGGCTGCAGCTGGGCGACAGTGGCTGGATTGGACCCGGCCGGCTCTGCCTGCCGCTGCCTCGTGGCTGATACTGCACGCTGGCGGCGGGGATGGCACCCAATGCGACTTGCAACGAGTCGTGTGCGTTGTCCCCGGGCTGCGAGCGGGACGACTGCTTCTACGGCAGCTTGTCGAGCAGTCTCGTGGAGCAAGCCTCCACCTGATTCCGCCTCTGATCCGCACCCCGGGGCAGATGGTCGATACGTTGGCCCCCCACGGTGATGTGCCGACGGCGACCGGGTATGAGCAAGTGTTGGCGTGGATGGCCGCGCTGCGAAGCACCGATCAGGCTTCGATCAAGCCGCTGCTTCCGCACCCCCCGGCTGCCGAGGACCTGATCGAATGGTACGACCTGGCCGCGACCATCGCCCGTCTGGCCGACGAACTGGCCGGAGAAGGAGTCGCCTTCGCCGACGTCGCCGAGCAGGCGGAGCGCATGGAGCTATTCGGCGAGGGTGATCGCTGGCGGGCGTTAGAAGCGTTGAACGAAACTTACCGGGCCGTGCTCGCTGAAGCCGGCCTGGTCGATACTCACCAGGCCCGGTGGCAGGCGATCCGCGGCAGCGATGCGCCCGACCATCGGCATGTGGTGCTCATCGGCGTGCTTGAGCTAAACGCGATGCAGCGGGCGGCGGTCTCCGAGCGGACTCAGCAGATGACCGCCCTGATCCATGCCCCTGCCTCGCTGGGCGACCGGTTCGACGAGCTGGGATGCGTTGATCCAACCCGCTGGGAGAAGGCCATCCTCGACGTTCCCGATGAGCAGATCGTCATCGCCGATCGGCCTGACGACCAAGCCCAGGCGGTGCTCCGTGCGATCGCCGATCTTGACGGTCGACACGCGGCAGAGCAGATCACCATTGGTCTTGGCGACGAATCGCTGGCTGAGGCGCTCGCCCGCGCGGGTCGATGGGCCGGCCTTACCTTGCACGCGGCCGCGGGGCGGCCAATGCGCCGCACCGGCCAGTTTCGTCTGCTGGCCGCAGGCGCCGACTGGCTCGCCGACCAGCGGTTCGCCAACCTCGCCGCATTGGTTCGCCATCCTGATCTCGAGGCCTGGCTGATGAACCTTCAGCCGGACATAGCCACCGCGATCGAAAGCTGGCAAACCCTGCTTGATGAGTACTTCTCGCAATACCTGCATGAGCGGTGCGACGGGCAGTGGCTGGGCGATCCGACTCGGCAGCAGCGCCTCAAAGCGGTCTATGACGCGATCAATGCGCTCTATGAGCCGCTGCGGGGCCCGGGCCGCCGGACCCTTGGCGAATGGGCCCAACGCGTGCTGGGAGTACTGGGTGAGGTATACGGTTCACTTCCCCAGGACGCCCACGCTCAACGTGACGCTGGGCTCGTGGAAGCGTGCGCCGCGCTTCGGGATGTCTGCGCCGAGGTCGCGGCAGCACAATCGTCGTTGCAGGCGACCACCGAAGGATGGACCGCCGTTCGGCTGTTATTGTCCCGCGCGGCAACCGAGCGGCTTCCGGTGGAGCGTCGCCGAGGCGAAATCGAGATGCTCGGATGGCTGGAGCTTCACCTGGACGTTGCCCCGGCGGTCATCGTGGCGGGATTCAACGATGGACGCATTCCCGCCGCGGTGACCGGCGATGCGTTCCTGCCCGACACTCTTCGGCGGCGATTAGGCCTGACCGACAACACTCGGCGGTATGCCCGCGACGCTTACATCCTTGAAGCGCTTCGCCACAGCCGGAAAGATTTGACGATTGTCATGGGTCGGCATACGGCCCAGGGCGAGCCGCTGGTGCCCAGCCGGCTGCTGCTGGCCTGCGAGAGATCGCAACTTCCCGCTCGCATCAACTTGGTTTGCGATGAGCAGCGGGCAAGAACCTGGCGGCAGCCGATCGGCCTAGCGTCACCGGCCCGAAGCTCGCAGTTCCAGGTGCCGCCACTGCCACCGGACCTCCAGCCACCGCAGGTGATGCGCGTGACATGGTTCGGCGAATACCTGCGATGCCGGTATCGGTTTGCTCTGCGGCGTCTGGTGGGGCTGCAAAGCAAGACCGACACCGCGATGGAGCTGGACCCGTTGCAGTTCGGCAATCTGGCCCATGAAGTGCTGCGGGCATTCGGCGAAGAAGAAGCAATTGTGAGCTCCGCCGATGCTGAACAGATCGAGGCGTTCCTTCTGGATGCGCTCCAGAAGGAAGCTCGCCAGCGATTCGGCGAGCATCCGATGCCGGCGGTCCGGGTCCAAATCGCCCGGCTTGCGCATCGCCTTCGATCGTTCGCAAGGTTCCAGGCGAAGCAGCGCGAAGCCGGTTGGATCATCCAGCACAGCGAACTGAAGTTCACGGAGGCAAACTGCCTCGATGTTCCGGGACAGGCCCCCATGCCGATCCGCGGACGGATCGACCGAATTGACCAGCATGAAGGCACCGGCGCGTGGCGCATCATCGACTACAAGACGGGCGATCCGGGCGAGTCGCCCTATGAGATACATCACGGCCGAAAGACCCTCCCGAAAGAGGGTGACCCGAGGTGGCTGGACCTGCAACTGCCCCTGTACCACTACCTCGCGGCACAGCACGGCATGACCGGCGATGTCGAGCTCGCCTACATCGTGCTTCCCAAACAGACCGACGGGGTCACGTTGTTGGCAGCTCAGTGGGGGCAGGATCATCTTGCCGGCGCGATCGATGTTGCCCGCGAGATCGTTCGTGACATTCGAGCCGGCCGATTCGAGATGAACTCGGAGTACTCCCAGCGGTTCGACGACTTCGCCCACATCTGCCAATCGTTGGTCTTCGCCGAGGGTGACAGCACGCAGGAGGGCGGACCATGAGCACCCACCGGTTCCAGCACCTGCGGATCCTCGCCTCGGCAGGCTCCGGCAAGACGTACCAACTGACCACACGGTATCTGCAACTACTGGCGGCCGGGGCGGATCCGAACTCAATTCTCGCCACTACGTTCACCCGAGCGGCCGCCGGCCAGATTCGCGATCGCCTGTTGCGCGATCTGGCGGAGGCGGCGATCGACCCCAACCACCGACGAGCCCTGGCGAAACGACTCGACCAGACGGCCTTGAGCGAGGATGACGTGCTGGAGATCCTGGCGTCGCTGGCCGCGCAACTGCACCGGTTGCAAATCCGCACCCTGGACAGCTTCTTTTCGACGGTGGTGCGAAGCTTTGCGCTGGAGTTGGGAATTGGCGCCGACGCCGGCATCGTCGAGCAAGAACTGGGCCGCCGCTACCGCCGCGAAGCCGTTCGGCTGATGCTCGACGAGCGGGATCCCCAGCGCCTCGTCGATCTGCTGCGCAAGCTCACCCAGGGTACCTCCGACCGCAGCGTCCTGCACGCCATCGATCGAACCGTCGAGGGCTTGTATGCGCTGTACCGGGAGGCCGATCAATCGGCGTGGGAGCAAATCGAGGCCCCGCCGCGGCTGCGCGAGGATCAAGTCAACGACGCCATCCATCAACTGGCCGAATGCCCCGTACCGAACCACAAGACTTTCGCCAAGACCCATGCTGACGATGTCAAGAAAGCCTGGGCACGTGACTGGGAAGGGTTTGTGGCCGGCGGCTTGGTCTCCAAGATCACCAAGGGAGAGAGCACCTATTGTCGCCGGGATATTGAGGCGCAGCTTGTCGAGGCCTACCAGCCGCTGCTTCGGCACGCCAAGGCTGTGCTGCTAGGTCGCGTGCGCGACCAGACCATCGCCACACACAAGCTGCTTGAGCTGTACCACCGTCACTACGAGCAGGTCAAGCGCCGCGGGAGGGCGATGACCTTCGATGACGTGACCCAAGCCATGGCCGGGGCCAACCAACGCGGCAGCCTGGATGAAATCTGCTTCCGTATCGACGCCAAACTGCACCACCTGCTGCTGGATGAGTTCCAGGACACGAGCATTCAGCAATGGCGGGCGCTGCAACCGATCGTCGACGAGATCATCTCTCACCAGACAACCAAGCGTACGTTCTTCTGCGTGGGCGATGCCAAACAGTCAATCTATGGCTGGCGCGACGCATCGCCTGAGGTCCTCGACGAGATTCCCCGCCTGCTGCGGGGACCCGATGGTCTTAGCGCCGTTGTGGATCAGCACCTCGCCAAGAGCTACCGCTCCTCGCAGATCATCATCGACGTCGTCAACCGTGTCTTCACCAGTCTGAGCGACAACCCGGCGCTGGGCGATTACCCGGACGCGGCGAACGTTTGGGCAAAACAGTTCCGCAAGCACGAGACGGCCAAGGAGCTGCCGGGCTATGCTCAACTCCTTGTCGCTCCGAGAGCTGGCGAAGGCGAGAAGCAGGATCTCGTGCGTCTTCAATGTGCTGCTGATCTGGTGGCGAAGCTTCACCGCGCAGCGCCGCAGCGATCCATCGGCGTGCTGACGCGGACCAATTCAGGCGTGGCCCGCCTGATGTACGAGTTGGGCCCGACGTGCCGGAACACGCCCGCCACCGGCCGCGGAGGCCTGCCCCTGACCGATTCGGCCGCGGTGAACACGGTGCTCGATCTGCTGCGTCTCACCGACCACCCGGACGACACGATCTCGGCGTACAACGTGCGGCACTCGCCCCTTGGCTCGCTGATCGGGTTGACGACCTTTGAGCCGCGGCGCTGTCACGCGGTGGCTCGGGAGGTGCGCCAGGACCTGCTGAGGGACGGGTACGCGTTGACCATCGCACGATGGGTCGGCCGCCTCGCGCCGGCGTGCGACCAACGCCAACTGCGGCGCCTCCTGGAGCTGGTGGAGTTGGCCGGCCTGTATGACGCCGACAGCACGCAGCGCGCCGACGACTTTGTCGCCTGCGTTGAAATGCGGCAGGTGCCCGATGCCGCGCCCTCCACGATCGAGGTGATGACGATCCACCAATCAAAAGGTCTGGAGTTCGACATCGTCGTCCTGCCGGAACTGGATGGGAAGCTCTCGGGCGGGAGCCCGCCGCCGGTGGTCTTTGAGCGCGACGGCGAGACCGGCCCGATCACCCGCATCTGCCGCTACATGAACAAGGAGACGCTGGCGCTGGTGCCCCAGCTCCAGCCGCTTTTTGATCGGCACACCAGGCGGACGGTGCGCGAGAGCTTGAGTCTTCTGTACGTGGCGATGACCCGTGCCCGCCATGCTTTGCATATCGTGATCGATCCGCCGATGCCTCGCCAGCCCCGGGCTCGCCTGTCCAACGTGCTGATCTGCGCTCTGGGCGAACAGTCGTTTGAGCCCGATACCCAGCTTTTCGTCCACGGTGACCCGAACTGGCTCGGCGTTGCCCAACGTCCCGAAGCGCCCATTGAACCAGAGCCGACCGACAAGATCACCATTGGCCTCGCGCCGTCAACGGGTCCGGTTGTGCACGCAGCGGTCAGCGCGTCCAAGCTTGCCCAGCAGGACTTGGCTTCGGCACTGAGCTTCCCGGACGACGAAGCACTTCAGCGGGGTGCGGCTATTCACGACATGTTCCAACAGGTCGAGTGGCTTGAGGATTGGCAGCCCAATCAGGACTCGCTGCAAATGATCGCCAGGCGAGTGGCCCCGCGGCGCGGCGAGGACTGGGCACAACGGCAGGTCGAGTCGTTCCTGCGGATGGTCGAACGCCCGGCAGTTC
>JAPUKX010000279.1 GCA_027295435.1 Planctomycetota bacterium
TATCGGGGCGACGTATTGCACGATCTGCCGTTCCTCGGCGTTGGGGTCCTTCCGCCGCCGATGAGCGTGATTCTTGCCGATGGACATAAGGTCGGATCGGTCCTGGACGTTGATCGCGCTGCTCGCGCGGAGGTTATGGACCAAACGCTCACGGCGATCCCGTATGCGCTTGTTGCACGGGAGCCGCGGGTAGCTCTACTCGGCGAAACAGGTGGGACGAACATCTGGCTTGCAGCACGCCATCGCGCCTCGTCCATCCATGTGGTGCAGCCGGACGAGAACCTAGTGGATCTGTTGCGCGGCCCTCTTCACGAACATGGCGGGGCGGTATGGGACTTGCCCGGCGTTCGCTCACACGTCGCCGAGCCTCGTCACTTCATCGAACACACGAACGCGAAGTTTGATCTGATTCAAATGGTGACCTTGCAGACCCTGGCCGCTGGGTCGGGCGGGATGGGTGGGCTGGCTCAAGATCATCTCATCACGGTGCAGGGAATCACAGCCTGCTTACGGCAGCTCAGGGCCGATGGACTGCTCGCGGTCACCCGCGGCATTCAGACACCGCCGCGCGACAACCTCAAGCTGTTGGCGACCTTCGTCGAGGCGCTTCGACGCATCGAGATTGAATCGCCGGCGAAGCACATCGTCATCGTTCGTGATTACTTGGCCGTCTGCACCATGGTCAAGGCATCACCGTGGCAACCGCACGAGATCGAACAGGTCCGCGCTCTGTGCCGAGACCGCCAACTGACCCCCGTATGGTTCGATGGAGTGCAACCGCAGGAGCTCAACCAGCCCGATGCATTGCCCCAACCACCGGACGGGATCGGCGACTGGTATCACTTCGCAGCCCGCCAACTGTTCTCATCCGAAGCCGATGACTTCATCAACGAGTGGGCATTTGATATTCGCCCGCCCACCGACGATCGGCCGTTCTTCCTGGACTTCTCCAAGCTGGCGTCGATCGGAGCACAACGGGACGCGTACGGTGCGCTGTGGCTGACTCGCGCGGAACTGGCATTCTTGTTTGTGCTGGCGGCGACGCTGATCATCGGCATAGTCAGCGCTGTGGCGACGGTCATACCACTACCACTCTTGCCCGCTGACACCGGGGGTCGGCGTGGCGGTCGGGCGGCGACCGTGATCTATTTCAGCTGCCTGGGGCTCGGATACCTGCTGCTGGAAATCGTTTGCCTGTCACATCTGACCTACCTGATCGGTGATCCGGTGCGGGCGGCCGCGGTGACGATCTGCGGCTTCCTGTTGTTCTCCGGCCTGGGCAGCATGACCACGCAACGTATCCGGCATAATCGGGCGAGGGCCCTGCGGCGCATCATTATCGTCCTGGTGGCTCTGGGGATCGGCGAGGTGTTTGCGCTTCGGCAGTTAGCCCCGGCGGCCGGGTCGTTGCCGGTGCTCGGCCGATGCGCGGTGGGTCTGATTATGATCGCCCCGCTAGGGTACGTGATGGGTTTCCCAATGCCGATGGGGCTTGGGCGACTCAGTCGCGCGGCGCCCGGTCTCATCCCCTGGGCGTGGGGGACCAACGGCTTTGCCTCCGTGTTGGCCGCTCCGCTGGCGACGGTCTTGGCCATGTGCTGGGGGTATTCCATCCCCGCGGGCCTTGCCCTGCTGTTGTACCTCCTGGCGGCCCTCGTATTCTCGCACCTGCCGTCGTGCCCGCCGACTGCGCAGATGCAATCGGCTGATCCGCCGGCATCTGACTAAGATGGGTGGGCTTGTACGGCGAGAGGCGCTTGATCAGCAACACCCTGTACCATAGGGTGAGTGGCCACGCGCTGATGAGCTTGGGCCGCCGAGGCGGATGGCGCAGACCAATCCATCTCCCACGACGCTCCCCATTGTGAGGGCCCAATCAATGACCTACCGAACCAAGTTGCTGCAGACCGGTCTGGTCGTCGCCTTGTACGCGGCCGGTACTTCGCAGGCGAGCGCAGGCGCCGGTTATCTCGGAAGGGAGTTTCCCACCTTCACTGCCCGCGACGCCATCACCGGTAGGGAATTCTCACTGAACGACCTTCGCGGCAAAGTGGTTCTCGTC
Source organism: Planctomycetota bacterium (assembly GCA_027295435.1). Classification (GTDB taxonomy): domain Bacteria; phylum Planctomycetota; class Phycisphaerae; order Phycisphaerales; family SM1A02; genus JADFFQ01. The sequence continues at coordinate 2,063 of JAPUKX010000279.1, forward strand.
GACTTCTGGGCCACTTGGTGCGGTCCCTGCGTGGCGGAATTGCCGAATGTGTTGAGGGCCCATAGGAAATACAAGGACCAGGGATTCGAGATCGTCAGTATCTCACTCGACAGCAACAACAACCGGTTCAGGTCCTTCGTCCGCAACAAGGGCATGAATTGGCACCACGTCATGGAAGGCGGCGGATGGAAGACGAGGTTGGCCCGCAAATACAGCATCAACTCCATCCCGCGGATGTACCTGCTTGACGCGACGGGTATCTGCATCTCTGAGAACGTTCGCGGCAGGCAGCTTGATGGCGCGATCCAGCGCGGGCTGGCAAAGATGCCCGCTGCGCAGGATGGCAAGCACACCAAGCGCGGGACCGATCGTCCGAGCAACCGGCTCGGCCCTGCCGCTGCGAGACGGCTCAGGATACAACTGGACGACGCCCGCGCAACGGTCAACCAGACTGCAGACTCCCTGCTGGAGTCGTCCGATCAGCTTGATGCCCTCGCTGAGGAAATCGATAATCTAGACGCGCAGCTGCCTGCGCCGGAGGATTCCGCCCGATTGAAGAAGCGGTTCATGTATCTCCACAACGAACTGCACAAGATCCGTCACACGATGTTCATGTCAGGCCTGATCGACGAAGAGCGCACGGTGAGGCTGCCGACGAGCCCGCTTGAAGCGCCGCCCATGGCAGATTCGCGGGCGTTCGTGCAAGCGATGCAGCAGTTGGAAGCCGCGCGGGCGGCAATTGACCTGATGAAACGCGTCGACGCCCAGGTTCGCGATGAGCTGGCGTCGATCGGCGAGGAGATCCGCAGCCTCCGCGGCGATATCTCGCGGGGTTCCTTATCGGGCAAGGCTCTTGAGTCGCGGGTCGGGCAGGTTTGCGATCAGGCCGACTCATTCGCCCAGCGGTGGCAGAACTCCTGGCAGAGTCGGCTCAGAGAGGCTGATGGGATCATCACCGCGATGGCGCAGCCGATCAAGACGCTGTCGTACCGGCTGGAGGGGCTTTTGCGGCGCATCGCCGCCGTCCGTGACCAGTTTTCGCAATCGCCCAGTGATGCCCCGGCTTTGAAGGAACTGCGCGATGCGTTCGGCGCTATCTGCAAAGACGTGCGGGAGACATACGACCAGCTGCAAAGCTTGGGCATCATCGTCGGGGATGCGCCGCCGCTGCCGACCAATCCGTTTGATGGTCGCCGTTTGACGGATCACCGTATTCTTGCCCAGCTGGATGAACAGATACAGGCGGCTGATGACGCTGTGGAGCCGGCGCTCGAGACGGTCGCCCAGTACAAGCGGCGGTTGGGAGCGTTGACCGACGAGGCGGTGGCCATGCAGGGCGAGCTTGCCGAGTGCCTCGGCAGCGGGGGCGACGCCGACGATCTTCGCCCGCAATTCAGCGAGCTGTGCCGCAGGATCCTGGCTCTCCAAGACCAACTGGCAAGGCCCTCGAGCTGAAGCCCCCGCGATCCACCGGGGGCCGATCAAATCCCCGGCCTGCGGGAAGGGCCGAGGCCGAAGTGATTCACCGCCCGATCGCCCTGTTGTGTCCATCCGAGTCCGCGGCGGATGTCGCGGGCTTTGTTTGCACCGTGGAAATGGTGGTTGGGGCCTACGGCTTGTTTATTGGGTACGAGTAGATGTTGTCCTTTGTGAATTCGAACGGCGGAGAAACCTCGGGCGCACCGAGGAAGCCGAAGTCCCCGTCCGGACCGGCGGAGACGAAGCAGATCTGTCTATTTCTCGCCACTCCATAGATGCCTTCGTTGTAGATCTGCATGGTACCGTCGTCGTCGCGAGGAAGCGTAGCCCCATCGAACCAAGTTGGGCCGGGGTGCGTCGGGTAGATGGGCGTACCCCAAGCGTCGAGTATTGTTAGACTACCACTGAACTGGTTATCGACCGCGCTTTGCTGCGAAGGATCGATCCATGGCGGATATGGCGGACCGGATTCGTAGGTGTGGACAAACTCCGGGTCGATCTTGGCGATGATCTCCTTGACCTGACTCGGTCGTCTTACAGTGTCCAGCAGCTCAGAGATAATGAACACCTCCTCCGTACCGGAGATCCCCGTCTCGGGGTTGCCCTGCATGTCGTATGCCGGACCGTCACCCCAACTGAGCTTGCGATCGGCCGTCAGCTCCCACTCCTTCACGGCCGTGTCCAGCAGGCGAATCACGGTCTCGGTCTGTTGAATCTCCGACCTTTCGATGACGGCGACACTCACCGAGAGTGTCAATCCCACCAGGAAAAGGATAATGCCGATCACGACGACCACCTCAACCAGGGTAAAGCCGCCTCGTGTTCGTGGAGTCATTGCCCGACCTCCTCGATCTTGTCGGTGTGGATGAAGTCGCCGTTCG
>JAPUKX010000028.1 GCA_027295435.1 Planctomycetota bacterium
CCAGCGCATTGGCCGGTCATCTCACTCAGGGTCTTCCTGCCGCCAGCCGGCTATCCCCGGTTCGCAAGTCCATCCAGGCGGAGGCGCCCGCCGTCCCTACCGCATTCAAGAGTAAGACGGCGGCCACTTCCCAACTTGCGACGGCGCAACCAGCGAAACCGCTGGTGCACACCATCGCTAAGAACACGGTCGTCCCAAGCGGCCCCATGACGATTCGGAACATCGCGCAGCCCACTATCACAGACAAAGTGGTGACGCCGAACGTGCTCAGTACAGCAGACCAGGAGTTGCAGGAGCCGCAGGACCCGTGGCAGGCCCGCCTCGACGCCCTGCTCGCCGACTGGGGTCAGGCCGACTCTCCCTATGATTTCAACGGCGACGGAACCGTGGATCCGTACGACTTGGCGATCTATCTCAGCGGCAACTTCCCGCAGCAAGACGCCCCGTCTGCGCAGCCCGCTCGCGCAGCCCGGTCGGCCGAGAGCGTGGCAACAAGGCTGACCTCAGCCATCTTCGCCGCCCGTGATCGCGACCACGACGGGACAATCAATGAAAAGGAGTTCGCAGGCGGGCAGCACCTATTTAGTCGTATTGACCGCGATGGTGACGGAGTAATCAGCCGCACGGACCTTCCATGACACGATCACGGACAGTCTCAAGGTAACCTTGAGACGTGACGTGCCGCTGAAGCTGGGCCATTTCACCCGGAGCTGGCTCTCGTCCTTCAACCGGCATGGCAAGACCGACGGACCTGCGAAGATGTCCGAGCACATCCAATCGATGCGACGACACGTGCACAATCGCACCGCCGCTGAGCACATCGCTCACGCATTGCAGCCGCAGCTCTCCAGCAACACCACCGATATCCGTGAGGTCGTAGACAAGTCCAGTCTTGCCGACGATCAGAAGAAGATGACCCTCGATCGAATCGCCGCCTGGCATCCTCGGGGGCTGAAGGTGAGCCTTGTCGGATGATCCTGAACCCAGACGGCTACGCCCGGTAAGCAAGTGTGAACCGCAGCATCCGCTGCGGTTCACTTCGTTTCGGGGTTGTGCGCGGCTGGCACAAGAGGCGGACTCACCAACTCATACCATCCTGGCGCCGGCTTCCCTCGCGGCCGCAACGATCCGATCTGCGGCGCGGACCGCCGCAAAGCCCGCCTGGACATCCACGCTCGCCCGACGTCCGTTGCGCACGGCGGAAATGAAATCCTCGATCTGCATTTTCAGCGGCTCACCGTCACCCACGGCCAGCGGCTCCACCTTGACCAGACTGAGGTAGTCAACCTGTGAGAGGTCCTCCCCCGCTGCCAACCGCCGGCGCAGCTCGGCCAGCTGTTGGGCGTTGGCCGTCTTGCGAACCACGGTGCCGGTTCGCTTCACGAAGTCCGCCGAGACGTATGCATCTTCACTGATCAGCCGAATCTTCCGCTCGGTCTTTAGCGCAAGGCGACTTGCGGTGAGGTTTGCCACACAGCACATGCCGTCGGCACCTGGGGGAAACGTCAGCCGGGCGTTACAGACGTCCTCCGCTTCGCCGAACACACTGACTGCGTTGGCCTGCACCTGCTGCGGTTCGCAGCCCAGAAGCATCAACAGCACGTCGATGTCGTGGATCATCATGTCCAGCACCACGCCCACATCGACGCTGCGAAACGTCATTGGGCTGACACGATCGACCTCGACGAAGCGGGGCGTGATACCCGAAAGCGAGCGGATGGCCACAGTCACCGGGTCGTAGCGGACGATATGCCCTACCTGCAGCACGGCAATGGAGCGCTCGGCCGCATCGACGATGGCCTGCGCCTCCTGCACATCGGGCGCCAAGGGCTTCTCAATCAGGCAAGCCACCTTCGCACTCAGCAGCGGCTCTGCGACGCGCCGGTGCGAAACCGTAGGGGTCGCGACGCTCACCGCATCAACGCCCTTTTCCAGGAGCTGCTCGACGGTTTCAAACGCCTGGACGCCCCATTGATCGTGAGCGCGGCGTCGGCGCTGCGGATCGGTGTCCACCACGCCGACCAGCTCAACGGCCTCGGTCTCGGCATACACCCGTGCGTGATGCGACCCCATCCGGCCGACGCCGATCACCCCGCAACGAATCGGGCGATCAATCATGAACTGCCCCCATTCAGCACAACGTCAGTCGAAGGCACGGGTTGAATCGGTGGCGGGTCGGCGGACGGTTCAGCCAGGTCGATGGGGTCTGGAGGCGAAGGTATCGGCGTCGGCCTTGGGGCCATTCGCTCGTGCAGCTCCCGGCTGCGCTCGGCCCGGGCTCGAGAGTGAACAACCGACCAGCCCAGAGCATGATTCAGCGAAAGCAGCCCCACGGGAAACGCAAGGATCGAAGCCGCTAACAGCAGGGCGATTGGCACGACCACAAGCGGGATCACAATAAACCTCATCACGCCGAAGGACACGCCTACCAGGGGAACCAGCAGGCTGAGAATCACGGCAAATGGAATGCCGAACACGGCTAGGTTGAATGCGTTGACTGCAAAGTCGTCGCGAACCCAGCCGGCAAACCGCGCCAAGTGCAGCGCCAAAGCAAGGACGCCAACGAGGCCGAGAACCGCGCCACCGGCGGTCACGGCAAGAGCGACAGCCGGCGTGGCGCCAGCCAACTTCCCGGCGACCACGGCCAGGACCCACCCGCCTTGCAACCAACGTGCCCCCAGGCGTAACCAGCTCCGCTTTGACAAGCCGTAAATGGCCGCCTGCGGCATATCCAGTGGCTCAGTCAGCCGCCAGACGGCGACCAACCACAGCACGATCAGTGCGATGACGGCAACTTCGTACCCCCCCGGCGCGGCCGGCAGCATGTAGTGTGCGCCCGGCACGACCAGAACACCGCCGACCGCCCCGATCGCCATCCAAGTGCTCAGGCGGAACTTCTTGATCATCGGCAGCGGCAGCTCATCAAACGCAAGATCGGTGTCCCGGCGAAACCTGATCGGAGTGCCACACTCCGGACACGCGCCGCCGTAGCGAAGCCCACGCAAGTTATAGTCGCACTGGTCGCACGGTTTGTCGGTGTCGATCACTCGGCCTTGCAATGCGGCCCGGTACTTGAGGTACTTGTCGGTAAAGAACTGGGCCATCGGCGAACCATCGTACCCTCGTCGGTCCGCCTCCGCCGAGGATCGGGCGGCTCAGACCGCGGCGGCCTCGGCAGCCCAGGCCACCGCCTGGCGAAACATCGCAAGACCGAGCGGGTGACCGGCAACAGATGGCCCGTGCAGGCGCGTCCATTGCGGGTGCTGATTCCAGCGGGTGAACCGCTCCGGATGAGGCATCAACCCCAGCACCAGCCCCGAGGCATCGCAGATCCCAGCCACATCGCCTACCGATCCGTTGGGATTGTCGCCGGGCCGATAGCGCAGCGCGATCTGTCCAGACCGCTCGAGCCGGCCCAGCGACCGGGGTGAACTGGTGACAAACTGTCCTTCTCCATGGGCGACCGGCAGCATCGCTGATGGATCATCCGCAGTCAGGCCGTGCGTCCAAACACAGCGGGTCTCGGGTGGAACCACCACGCCACACCAACGGTCCACGAACCGGCCGGTGTCATTGTGCGCCAGAGCGATCGTCGGCCGAGGCGGAGTCGATGGCCAGGGCTCGTCCCCCGCCGGTCCGGGCAGAATCCCCATCTGCACCGCGATCTGGAATCCGTTGCAGGGAGCAATGATGGGGACGCCTCGCTCTATTGCGTCGGCCAACGCCCGGTATAGACGACGGCGCATCAGCACTGCGGCAATCCTCCCTGCGGCGATCGCGTCGCCATAACTGAACCCGCCGGGCAAGCCGATCAGTTCGAAACGGTCGATCAACTGGGGACTGACGAGAAGCCGATTCAGGTGAATGAACTCGGCGGAGGCGCCGGCCAGCTCAAACGCGTAGGCCAGCTCCCGATCGCAATTGATCCCGGCAGTGGTAATGATCAAGGCATTAGGCATGGTGGACAGAGGTTCGGGGTCAGGAGCGATGAGTTATTCGTTTCGCGGGCGGGCTTGTCCCGCCCTCTTTACCAATCCAATGTGCCGAGCCACGCCGCTTGCAACTCCTTGACGCTCACATCCAGTTGGTCACCTGCGAGCGTTAGCCGAGACGACGAATTGAACGTGCCAATGACGGCCCCGGGCAGATCGTGCAACCGCGAACTGACCTCCGCAAGATCATCGGGGCGTATCTCAAGTAGATATCGTGCCGGTTGCTCGCAGAAGCAGCGGTGCTCAAGCGGTGGATCATCCTCGGCGGGCAAATCAGCCAGATCAAGTTGCAGGCCGAGACCGCTGGCGATCGTCATTTCCGCAGCGGCGACGAGCAGGCCTCCTTCGCTGCAATCGTGAGCCGAGCTCACAAGGCCATCGTTGATCAACCCGGCTACCAACCGCGCAATGCGTGGTGCGACGTTGAGATCCACAGCGGGCAACGGAGAATGCCCAGCCTCACTATCACCAGACAGCATTTCGAAATGCGACCCGCCGATCGCCGAAGACGCCGGACATCCGACGACCAACAGGAGATTCCCGGATTCCTTGGCATCCATGGTCACGCAACGGCTCACATCGGGCACGGTGCCTATGCCGGAGATGAGCAACGTCGGCGGGATTTCGATTGTCTTGCCGTCGGAGGTGGTGAACTGGTTGTTCAACGAGTCCTTGCCGGAGATGAACGGCGCGCGATAGGCCAAGGCCCCGTCATAGCACGCCTCCGCAGCGCGGACCAGCGCTCCCAGGTTTCGAGGGTCGTCGCAGCTCGGCCAGCAGAAGTTGTCTAGCAGCGCAATGCGGCTCGGATCGGCCCCGACGCAGACGAGGTTGCGCACGCATTCATCGATCGCTGCGAGGGCCATCAGATACGGATCATCGCGTAAGCCGGTGGCGAGACCATTGGCGATCGCCAGACCTCGCGTCGAGTCGAGCAGAGGCAGGATCACCGCGGCATCCGACGGGCCGTCACCTTCGGGGCCCACCAACGGCTTGATGATCGAGCCGCCCTGCACTTCATGGTCGTACTGGCGGATAATCCACCGCTTCGACGCGATATTGGGATGAGCGAGCAAGCGAAGCAGCGTGTCGGCGATCGAATTCGGGCGATCACCCGCCGCAAGCGGCGGGCTATCTAGCCCCCGGCTTACCGGGGGGTTCCATGTCGCCTCTCGCGTCAATTGCGGCAATCCTTCGTGAAGAAAGTTCATCGACAGGCGCCCAACCTCTCTACCCTCGTAGCGCAGGATCAACTCCTGCCCGTCGGTGCCGAACTGGCCCAGCTCGCACATCTCGGCCTCATGCAGGTTGCAGATCGCCCGCAGCTGGTCGACGTTTCTCGGCGGCACGGCCAGCACCATCCGCTCCTGCGCTTCTGAAATCCAGATCTCGGTCGGGCTGAGGCCTTCGTACTTCAGCGGGGCCCGATCAAGATGCACCTCGGCACCGAGATGCCGGCCCATCTCTCCGACGGCACTGGAGAACCCTCCGGCACCACAATCCGTGATGGCATGGAACAGGCATCCCTGAGGGTGATCACGGGCTTCGAGGATCGCATCGAGCAGCTTCTTCTCGGTGACCGCGTTACCGATCTGCACAGCATGGCTGAACTCATCCGCATGTGTGTCAGTCAGCTGGGCGGATGAGAATGTCGCGCCGTGGATCCCATCGCGGCCGGTACGCCCTCCGATAACGACAATGCGATCACCCGGCTGTGGATCACCGCTGATTTTCTTCCGCTGCATTACCCCGATGCAACCGCAAAACACCAATGGGTTACCCACGTAATCGTCATCGAACCACACCGCCCCATTGAGGGTCGGGATTCCCATGCGGTTGCCGTAGTCGCGCACTCCGGCCACGACCTCCGTAAGTATCCGCCTGGGATGCAGACAACCGTTGGGGAGCTGCCTGACCTGCGCTGGAAGCCTACGCCGTGCTCGGCGTGGGCTTTGGGACCAATGATCCGGATACGCAACGCAAAAGACATCGGTAGCCGCAATCGGCTTCGCCGCTAGGCCCGTGCCGATGATGTCGCGGATACACCCGCCGATGCCGGTGGCCGCTCCGCCGTAGGGTTCAATCGCTGAGGGGTGATTGTGCGTCTCGACCTTGAAGCACACGGCATGATCGTCGTCAAAGGCGATCACCCCAGCATTATCCACGAACACCGACGGGCACCAATCAACGCCATCGGCGATAAGTTGCTCGGTCGCGGCGACGATGGTGGACTTGAACAGGTTGTGGATGGTGATCGATCCATCGGGGTTGATCTCATGGCCTGGACGCCCACGGATTGGAATCCGTGGGCTTTGGGCGTCGGTGATCTGCTCCTGATATCGAATCGTTGACTTGAGCGTTTTGTGTACACAGTGCTCGGACCACGTCTGGGCGATGGTCTCCAGCTCGATTTCACGGGGATCGCTACCGAGCCGCCGATACTCCGCCTGGATTGACTTCATTTCGTCCAGACTCAGGAAGAAATGCGCTTTGCGAGAGAGTTTCACTAGCGCCGCATCATCTAGCTCGCTTAGAGGCACTGACACGATGCACAGGTCGTGCGGCGAGCCGGCGACAAAGGCCTCAGGGTGGTACGGCTGATCGTGAATGGAATGAATAACGGTGTTGGCCAGGCATCGCTCGGCGACGAGCCTGGCGGTCGAGGCGTCGGTGCCGTGCAGGTCGTACCGCCGCGCGGTGCGGACCTCGACGTGGGCCCCCAACATCGCACGGATCGCCAACTCGACGGCCTCCGCATCGGGGTCCATCACGCCCGGAAGAGGATGCACCTCGATGAGGGTATCTGACGTTGGCGGGGCCGCCCCGATCGTCGCGGTCTCGAGGACGGGATCGGCCAGGAGCTCCTCGGCCAGTTGCCGGACATGCTGCTCGCTAAGGTCCCCGTGGATTAGGTACACCGCCGCCGTCTCAATCCGTGACGGGGGACTTGAGAAGCCCAGCGAGGCAGCATCGCGGCATGCGGCGGCGCCCCGGGGGTCGGGGTGACCGGGTTGAGGGCGAACTTCGATGCGGTGAACGCTGCTAGGCATGTCCGGCCGGGATCGCCGCTCGCTGCGAGAGACGTCTTCGGATCGTATCGTCGCCTGCTCACCGAGACCATCGCGCGCAGGCAAACCCTTCGCCGCCGGGACCTCTACAATCACTGTCGATGCCGCAACCAAAGCCACATGTCGAGATGTACACCGACGGGGCCTGCTCGGGAAACCCCGGCCCGGGCGGCTGGGCCTACATCCTCAAGCACCCCGACAGCCGGCGGGTGCAGGAACGCTCCGGCGGTGAACGGGCCACCACCAACAACCGCATGGAGCTCATGTCGGTGATCGAGGGCCTCCGATCTCTGGACGGGGCTTGCCAAATCGATCTGTACTCCGACAGCCAGTACGTCTGC
>JAPUKX010000280.1 GCA_027295435.1 Planctomycetota bacterium
TTTCAAAACCCGTGGATTATCGGGCCGCAGCGCCAATCGTGCTTGATCGGCAATGAGGTACGCCGCGCCGATCTTCGTCTCGACGACCACCCTACCAGGACCGGCCAACCCGAAATCATGGCGTGCGGTACCTTCAGGGACAATAACGGAGCCAAGCAACTCGGGCCTGCGAGCGACATCGCGCAGGATACCAATGACCAGGTAGAGATGATCGCCGATGGAGATGGCCGGAAGTTGCTCAAGGCCCATGACACCGAGCCGGCGAGCAGCGTCCGGACCGAGAACCGCGATCCGGTCCGCCCGATTCGAATGGCCTAGATCCGGTAAACGCCCGGTCTTCAGCTCCGCTCTGACCGCTCTGAACAGATCGGGGGACGCGGCGTGCACCGAAAGCTTGAAAGCGGTCTGGTTCAGAGGGTCTTTCACGGGCGACGAGCTAACCAGCGCGCCTCCGACATGAACCTCACTCATCGTTCCCGCGGCAACCACGCCGTTCAGGCGGCGAAGACGAGTCGGCGCGTCCCATGGAATGGTTTTGGGATCGACGATGCCCGTTGTTCTACCAGGCTTCGCCGTGATAAAAAGCTCGGTCGCGGCAACCCGGTCGAACTGGCTGATGATGCGGTTGCCGGCGGTGCGGGTCAGGCCCACCGTCGCCACGAGGGCAGTGAGCCCAATGGCAACGCCCAGCACGGTCAGCATCATACGCCCCGGCCTGGCGAACATCCCCGCAAGCGCTTCATTCAGAAGATCACGAATCGTGATTCCCGACCGCGATACGGTCGTCTTCACAGTTGCTGCTGGAGCGCTCGTTGGCTCGTTTCCGTTATCTCCGTTGGTGAGGTCTGTCGGGGAGCCGTCGACGATGTGCACGCGGCGTGCGGCCCGATTGGCGATCTCTTCGTTGTGCGTCACGACGACCAGCGTGAGACCGTCTTGGTTCAGTTTCTCAAGGAGATCGAGGATGGCGGCGGATGACTTTGAATCCAGATTTCCGGTCGGTTCGTCGCATAACAGCAGGCTAGGAGAACCAACGAGTGCGCGGGCAATGGCAACCCGTTGCCTCTCACCACCCGACAGTTTCACCGGCAGGAAATCGGCACGGTGACTGAGCCCAACGCGCTCGATTGCCGCCAGTGCGCGCGCTCGCCGACCGCGGTTGGACTGCTTGCGGTATACCTCCGCCAACATCACGTTCTCCAATACGGTACGGTAAGGCAGCAGATGGTATGATTGAAAGACGAACCCGATGCGTTGACTCCGTAATCCGGCACGTTGTTTATCAGTCAACTTGGCGGTGTCTATGCCATCGATGAAATAGCTGCCGCTGGTTGGACGGTCCAGGCAGCCGATGATGTTGAGCAGAGTTGACTTTCCGGCGCCAGATGGACCGGTAATCGACAACCACTCACCACACTCCAACGAAAGATCAACCTCAACGAGTGCGTGCACTGCTGGTTCGCTACCGTATTGCTTGCCAACCTTGTGCAACTCGAGCACCCTATGCGTTGTGTCGAGTTCATGCGTGATCATGGTAGTGCCCTATTCTTGGGATTCTCGTATCCGACGACCACGAGCTGGCCTGCCGCGAGCGCTCCCTCAACGGGAGTCACTTCGACGAAACCGTCGGCGGACAATCCCGGCTCGACCACGACGTACTCGAGGGCGCCATCGCGTTCTACCTGGACTCTCGATGTGCCGTCGGCGGCAAGAGAGAGTGCACTGAGCGGGACGGCGGTAACGACTCCCTTGGTTGATTCGATGGGGATCGTGAGGCGCAGGGAGAAACCTTCGAGCCGGGTCGGCGTCTTGTCAACGCGAACCTCGAAGTAGATGTGGTATCCGTCGACCCCGTGGGTGCCGGGGGTATCGGCCACCCTTGCGACGACACCCGTGGCTTTGATCCCCAGGGCCTGTTCATCAATGGCGACCTGCATTCCTGGCTTGACAAGCGGTGCTGCGTCGAGGCGGAGGGCTGAGTCGATCACTAATCGATTATCTGTCACCGACATTACGGGTCCCCTCGCCTCCTGACCGACAAGGGCCGTGACCTCCTCGACGCGGACAGGGAGAGCGGGAATGAACACGATCTCATCGGCGGGCACCTGCACGCCAAGCTTGCCTTTGGCAATGTCCAAGTCAGCAGTGAGTCGATCGGCTCGATCTGCCGCCAACTTGGCCTCACGTACGGCCGCCTTCTGTGCGTCAACAGCAGCCTGAATCTCTACTTTACCTGCCAGTTGACTGGCTATCGCAGCGGCTCGAGCCAATTCGAGTTTGGCCTCGGCGGCCGCCCGGGCTGTTTCTGGTTGCCGCGGGTCCAGCACAACCAAAGCCCGTTCGGCGATCATGGCCTCAATCTCGGCGGCAGCAGCCGCATTGGCGTGTTCCGCTTTGGCACGTGTGGCATCTACGGCCCGGGGTGCGGCGGCAGCAGCGGCAGCAGCCGCCACCTTGTTTTTTTCCGCGTCACCCCACTCCCGCTCGAGGGCACGGATACGTGCAAGTTGGTCGGGCGTCGGTCCAAACGGCTCAAATCCCGCCGAGTTGTACCATTGGGCCACTGCAGCGCTGGTCCGCTCATCGTACGTTCCATCAATGGGACCGGGATCAAACCCGAGTCGCTCGAGTCCTTGCTCCAACTGGCGAACATCATTGCCGGAGATACCGGGGACGAGATCCCGGTATGCCGGGATCTTACCCTGGAGAACGAACACCGGGCGCCCTGAAGCGGTGAGCATGACACCGCCTTCCCGAAGCTGGGTGTTTCGCAAAGGCAGCGTGGTGATCAACCCTGCCTTCGCTTTCAAGGCGGAGGGCGCAATCGAGATCGATTGGGGCAATCCGAACCGGGCCGTGCCGCGCGTCACGATGTTGGAACTGAGCACGCGTTCTTCGACCGGGACGAGAATCGGCGATGGGGTCGGGGGTGCTGTTCGCGCGGCGACATCCGCTGGAGACTTGATCCGTGAAGCTGCGAGGAAACCTCCTACCACGGCAGCAGCCACAAGCGCGAGGACACAGAATAGGACGATGGTTCGTTTCCTGTTCACCGCCGATACGCCGAGGTTTGCGAAAACCCCTCTCTCCACTTCCGACATCGACCAGCGAGGGTGGCTCGGGTTTCACCCGAGCGACGTCGCTCCATTACCGCCTCCACAGGATCGTACCGAAAATGGGGAGTGCACACAAGCGCCCGCCGCCACCCCAGAACCCTGTGTTGTGCGAAAGCCCAACCTGTTTCTCGGCGTGGGCTTCAGCCTGCGACGCCTAGGGAGCGGCGCCGCTCATTTGACTTCACGGGCAAACAATT
>JAPUKX010000281.1 GCA_027295435.1 Planctomycetota bacterium
CCGTTGATCCGAATCCTCGCCCCCTGAGCGAGTAGCTCGTCCACCTGACGGCGACCGATCCGCACCGTCAGCTGGGCCTGGCCGTCGCCGTAGCGACGATCAAGCACCTCGGCCCGCTTCTCCAGGAACGCGATCGTCTTGCCCTCGGACATCGGCGTCGTGACTTTCACCTGCCGCACATCACCGCGCACTTCTGTGCGCACGACCTCTGCAAGAGCATCGAGTCCGTCGCCGGCGGCGGCGCTGATCGGAACTGCTTGGGGGTAGCGGTTCAGCCACACCAGGAGCTCGCGGTCATCGTCCAGCAGATCGATCTTGTTGAGCCCAAGAACGCGGGGCTGGTCAACGGCGCCGATTTCATCGAGGGTTCGATACACCGTCTCCAACTGCATGGGGGCGTTGGGATCAGCCACGTCGAGCACGATGATCAGCAGTTGCGCGAAGACCGTCTCCTCCAGCGTCGACCGAAAAGACGCCACGAGATGGTGGGGCAGATCGTGAATGAAACCGACGGTGTCTGAGAGCATCACGGCATTCCCCCCGTCGAGGTCCCATCGCTCGACCCGCGTGGAAAGTGTTGCGAACAATCTGCGGTGCGTGAACGCCCCGCCGGCCGTGAGGCGGTTGAACAGCGTGGACTTGCCGGCGTTGGTGTATCCAACCAGGCCAACGGTGAAATAGTCGATGTTGCGGCGCTGAACCTCGCGGGCCTTTCGCCCCTGGATTCTGCCCAGTTCCCGCTTGAGCCGGCGGAGCCGCTGCTGAACCAGCCGGCGGTCGATCTCCAACTGTTTCTCCCCCGGGCCGCGCGTGCCGATGCCGACCGGAGCGCCGCCGGCGACTTGTTCAAGATGGCTCCACATCGCCCGCAACCGTGGATAGGTGTATTCGAGCTGAGCGATCTCGACCTGGATCTTGGCTGCATGGGTTGCGGCACGATTGGCGAAGATGTCGAGAATCAGCTCGCTTCGATCCACGACCTTGCACTGGGTCGCTTCCTCAACGGCTCTGATCTGAGCCGGCGATAGATCATTGTCAAAGATGACCAGCGACGCGGCGGTCGTGCCGACCAGCCCGGCCAGCTCTTGGGTCTTGCCCTTGCCCAGATACGTCTTGCCGCTGGGCAGGCGGCGATTCTGGATCAGCTCGCCGACCACCTCCGCCCCAGCGGTCTGGGCCAGCGCCCGCAGCTCGCTGAATGGATCGCTCGCATCGACGTAGCGACCCGGCAGGTGAACGGCGACAAGCACCGCCCGCTCCGCTGCGACGCTGATTTGTTCACGTTGAATCTCTGACATGCGTCCCCGCCGAGCGCGCCGCCATGGGCCGGGCCGGCTCTCCATTGTACCCACAGCGGTCGGGCATCGGCCTGGGGCTCACGTGCCGCACGGTGGGCCGAGGCTCAAGGATGACGCTTACCGTGATCGTCGATTCCGAACCCTACAATGGCATTGAAGATTTCGCCCGTGCGAACGCATGCGATCTTCGCCACGGGAACTTGTTCGGGAGGATCGCATTCGGGGCGGCGGGCCGGCCCTCGACCCCGGCCGGCGTCGCAACTCCCCCATCGACTCCAACCGGAGGCAACGGTCATCGTACGCGAACCGATTATCCTGGGGATCGAAACGAGTTGCGATGAGACCGCCGCAGCCGTGGTGCAGTGCGGGACACGGGTTCGCAGTAATGTGATCGCCACCCAGCATGAATTGCATCGGCGATATACGGGCGTCGTGCCGGAGATCGCCAGCCGGGCACACCTCCATCGCATCGTCCCGGTCATTCGAGAAGCGCTGAGCATGGCCGGCGTCGGTTACGATGACCTTGATGCGGTGGCGGTGGGACATCGCCCGGGGCTGATCGGTTCGCTGCTGGTGGCCACGTCCGCGGCCAAGGCCCTGGCCTGGTCGCTGAGCGTTCCGCTGGTGGGGATCGACCACATTGTCGCTCACCTCCACGCGGGACTGCTCGACGCCGAGCCGGTAGAGTTCCCGGCCATCGGGCTGGTCGTCTCCGGCGGACATACCAGCCTGTTTCTCGTGCACCGCCCACTCGAGGTCGACCTGCTGGGCAAGACGATCGACGACGCGGCGGGCGAGGCGTTTGACAAGGCCGCGGTCATCCTGGGGCTGGGCTATCCCGGCGGGCCCGCTCTCGATGGGCTGGCGCAGACCGGAAGCGACTGCGCTTGCGACCTTCCCGTCGCCATGCTCGGCCGTGACAGTCTGGACTTTTCATTCAGTGGTCTGAAGACCGCACTGCTCTATGCCGTGTGCGGCCAGCCGCAGCGCCATGGCCGCGGTCACGCCTTCCCGCGCGACGCCTCACAACTCACGCAGCAGCAGAAAGCGGACTTTGCGGCGTCGTTTCAACGTGCAGCGGTAACCGCGATCATGCGCAAGCTCATGCGCGCGCTGGCGCGTTTCGATGTCCGCACACTGCTCGTCGGCGGCGGAGTCAGCGCCAACAGCCGCCTCCGCGCCGAACTGCGTGAGCTGGCGCAGCGATGCGGGCTCGACCTTCGATTGCCAAAGACGGAGTATTGCCTGGATAATGCGGCAATGATTGCAGGACTCGCCGCCGCCAAGTTTGCCGTTGGCGATTTCGATGACTGGTCGCTGTCCGCATCGACGCAAAGCGAGATCGCTGACGGGCGTGTAATCGTATGAATCTCACGATGACCACGGTGGCCGGCCGTCACCCGGCGTCCATCTCCGGCTCCGAATTGCACAAGCAGTGTCGAATCACATTCGGCCGCGGCACCGGCCCCGGCGGTCAGCGCCGCAACAAGGTCGAAACAGCGGTGCGTATCACTCATCTGCCGACCGGGATCATCGCCGGCGCCAGCGAGCGACGCAGCCAGCTACAGAATCGACACACGGCCGAGCGCCGTCTGCGACTTAAGCTCGCCCGGCAAGTCCGCACCACGGTCGATCCGCGAAGCTACCAGCCGAGCGAACGATGGCAGCGGCGCCGCCAGGGATCGAAGATGCCGGTCAACCCGAAGACCCGCGACTATCCGGCGCTGCTGGCCGAGGCGCTGGACGTCATCGTCGCCAAGGGATTCGATGTCGGCGGGGCGGCTGGCATTCTGGGGATCACCATGTCTCAACTCGCTCGACTGATCCGCCACGACCGCCACGCCTTCCCCATCGTCAACCAAGGCCGTACCGATCGCGGACTACCCGCGCTAAAGTGAGGCTTGACAGTTGCGGCTCTCCGATAGCCATGGGCAGACCTGCCCGCGGTTCCGGGACCCATCGGGTCGCGGCTCTTGTCTTGTATAAAGGAAGGGCTCGGTCAGGACAGCTCGCTACGATCAGGGCATGACTCTCGACACCGACCAACTACGCGACGTTATTCAAGATGAACTCGCCGATCTAGTTGCGATTCGTCACGACCTGCACGCGCACCCGGAGCTGGCCTACGCCGAGCAGCGCACGAGTAAGGTCGCCCAGCGGGAGCTGGACAGCGCGGGCATCGAGTTCAAAGCAGGCCTCGCGGGAGGCACCGGCGTGCTCGCTCATCTGCCCGGCAGGAGCGACCGTGCCATCGGGCTGCGTGCCGACATGGATGCCTTGCCCATTGAGGAGGCAAACGATGTGCAATACCGGTCGCAGCACGATGGCGTGATGCACGCCTGCGGGCACGACGGCCACACGACCATCCTCATCGGCGCCGCCCGCGTGCTTGGACGGTTCGCCCGGGAAGCGCCTCTGCCGCGCCCGGTCACCTTCGTGTTTCAACCAGCCGAGGAAGGCGGTGCCGGGGCCAAGAGAATGTTGCAGGACGGATGTCTTGACGGCTCGGTGCTGGGCTCGCCGGTCCAACACATGTTCGGCCTGCACGGTTGGCCGAGAGTGCCGCTGGGTGCGGTGGGAACTCGCCAGGGGGCGATGATGGCCGCTGCGGACACCTTCGACATCACAGTCAACGGCGTCGGATGCCACGCGGCCTGGCCTCACATCGGACGCGATCCGGTCGTGGCCGCCGCCGCGATCGTCACCGCTATACAAACGATTACCTCGCGCAGTATCGCCCCGTTGGAATCAATCGTGGTTTCGGTGACCCAATTCCACGCCGGCAACACCTACAACATCATCACCGGCCGGGCACAACTGGCCGGGACAGTGCGCACGCTTGTGCCCGAAGTTCAACAACTAGCCGAGCAGCGGCTGCGGGAGATCGCCGGCGGCGTCGCGGCCGCGCACGGGTGCCAGGCCGAGGTTGAGTATCAACTGGGGTATCCCCCCACCATCAACCATCCCGAAGCGGTCGAGATCTTCAACACTGTCGCCAGGGACGCCTTCGGCCCGCAGCGCGTGCTCCAGGTCGAGCAACCGGTCATGGGCGGCGAGGACTTTGCATATTACGGCCAGGTTGTGCCCGCGTGCTTCTTCGTCCTGGGGCTGGTGCCCGACGGCGCCGAGTCGATGCCCGAGCTGCACCAGCCGACGTTCAACTTCAACGATGACGCCGTCGCCACGGGCGTGGAGATGTTCTGCCGCCTCGCCTTGCGCGACGAGTGAGCATTTCGCTGAATAGCGTCGCTCGGTAGGGCGAGGGCACCCGGCAGTTCTCGGCAGTCTGCGGGCTGTCAGCCCGCGGCTCTTGGCTCGATACCTCCATGCCTCGATGCCTTGATGCCTCGATGCCTACCTGATCAGCGTGCTCTTGCCGCGCTCACCCTGTTGGTGGTAGTGGGCCATCGCGCTTTCGCGATCGGGGAAGTCTTGGTTCGTGAACATCAGTTTGGAATTGCCGATCTGGATCATGTCGCCGTCTTCGAGCACGCTTTCGCTCGCGATCTGTCGTCCGTTGACGAACACGCCGTTGGCGCTTTTCATGTCCAGCGCGCGATACCGGCCGTCGCTCTGCTCAAGACGGATCTGAAGATGTTTGCGCGAGACGAGCTCGTCCACGATCTGGATCGGGACCGCTTCATCGCGCCCCGCCACCATGGTGCGCTTCCCCAGCGGGTAGTAATCCCCCTCATTCGACCCGGACACGATGATGATAGACGGCATGACACACCTCCACGTGCAGTTTCTGCATTCTCACCCGTGGGGTCGACCAGTGCAAGTGCCCGTCCCAGGGTACTGGCAGCGTCGGCGTGAGCTCTGTGGCAATTCCCTCCGAGGACCAGAGCTCGACACGCTGCCGTGAATGATCCACAATCCCCACATGGCTTCGGACCTGACGCCCGCCCAATTCGTCGCCAA
>JAPUKX010000282.1 GCA_027295435.1 Planctomycetota bacterium
GACACTGCTGGCAAACTGGGGCGCGTGCCCGTGAGACGCGACACCGGCCGAGGCGCTGTTGGGTGGTGAGGGAGGGTTAATCTGGGTCGAGCCCGCCCGAAACCGGTTTTTTGAGATTTATGCGCTTGGATCGCCGGGAGATCGTGTATATTCATCTTTGGTGACGTCTCTCGGGTCCCGTCGAGGTGTGCTTGCATGGCTGCGCAAGAGGGGAGATAACGGTTCTCCGCCCGTGCGAAAGGGTCCAAGGCAAGGGCCCCCGAGGGGGGCAGGGCGGCCTCTGGGAAGATGAGCACCTTCGGCCGTGGTGTGAGCCGCGGCATGAGACCGCTTGTGATTAATAGAGGAGATTGGAAATGAGAAGTTCAGCATTGAGAACCACCCTTGGCCTTGCCTGCGGTCTCGTGATTGCCGTAGCAGCCAACGAGGCTGTGGCGGGGCCCTGCCCCGGGGCAGGTGACTGCTGTATCGCCAACGGATCGCCCGGATGCGATGATGAGGCGTGCTGCAACGCGATCTGCGCCGCTGATCCGTTCTGCTGTGACAGCGCATGGGACGGGATCTGCGCGGACGAAGCGAACGCCGATGCGGTCAACTGCCCGCAGTGCCAACCGGCTCAGTCTGGCGCCTGCTGTATCGGCACGGATTGCGTCGTCGTCACCGAGGCCGCCTGTGCTGTCAAGGGCGGAACGTACCAGGGTGACTTGTCGAAGTGCCTCGGTGGAGGAAAATCGGTCACGTATGAGTCGTTCCCGAATGGGTCGCTGCCGGACAACAATGCCGCGGGCGTCAGCGACACCATCACCGTGCCGGACTCGGCGGTCATCACCGATGTCGATGTCGCTCTGCAAGTCACGCACACCTGGGTCGGTGATCTGTGCGTGACCCTTGTACATCAGCCCACGGGCACAACGGTGGACCTGATCCAGCGCATGGGCACCCCCGGTGCATGCCATTCCGGTGGTCCCTTTGGCTGCGCCGCGGACAATTTCAACATCGTCCTTGACGGCACAGGCGCCGGCGGTTCCATCGAGAGTCAATGCGTCGCCAATCTCTCCTCACCGCCGAGCTACGGGCCGAACAACCCGCTCGCGGTGTTCAATTTGCTCGACTCGGCCGGCGACTGGACGCTGACCGTGAGCGATAATGCGGCCGCCGATCTCGGGACGTTTAACAATTGGTCGCTCATCATCACCAGTGGTGGGATCAGCCCGTGCGAAACATCATGCGCCTGGGATCTGGATGGGAGCGGCGATGTCGGCATCCTCGACCTGCTGGCCCTCTTGGCGGCCTGGGGTCCGAACCCGGACGATCCAGCCGACTTTGACGGTGATGGCACCGTCGGCATCCTGGACCTGCTGACACTGCTGGCCAACTGGGGCGCGTGCCCGTGATATAGACGTTGAAACGCGGAAGTGGAAGAATGCCGCTAAAGCCCGGGGAAATCTTTCCCTGGGCTTTTCAATCTGCTCCAACAGCGCCGCGCCACATTCCACCCCGCGCGAGCTCTGCTTCGGCTGCAAGGTGCCCAAAGGCCGGCCAGGCGGAGCCGGACGAGATTTCTTTGAAGATTCCCGACGCCTCCGTTGTCCGGCCGTGGATTAGATGCCACGCCCCGAGGCCGTAGGCGATCGTGGCATCGTTGATCGCATCTGAGGTCGGAGCCGGCGCGTCCCCACGCCGGGCCGGGCTGAGGGCAGCGAGGCTGTGCAGCACCTGCTGCGGCCTCAGCTCCCCTTTATACAACAGCAGCAGCTTGTGGTACGCAAAGTTCTCGATGATCTCCAGATCAGCGGTGATGTGTTCGAGCACTGCCCCCGCTTCATCATCGCGACCCAGCCTGCGAAGCGTGAGATAGAGCCAGTAGCTTGTCGCGCAGCGCATGTCGTTGTTCGTCGCGAAGTCCATACACCGGCGATAGGCCCCAAGAGCATCCTCAAACTCACCTTTGAGGTAGTGCGCGAGTCCGAGGTGGTAATAGATATTGCTGTGACTGGTGCTGGTCGGGATATTCCGGGGGTTGGGCAGACCATCCGGCTCGATCTCATCGGGCCGACCCTGGATCAGCTCGGCAGCGCGACTGAGATCGCCGATCGCGTCATCGAATCGGCGCAAGGTGATGAATCGGTGCCCGCGGTGTCGTCGCAGTTTGTAGCTGTTGGGATACTCCGCCAAGCCGTCGCGATAGACGGCGATCGCATCGTTATATCGACCCAAGTATGCCAGCCGACGGCCCAGCCAGATGATGTTGGCCTCGTCGCGCGGGTTCTGCTGGTATTGCGCCCTGGCCTGGGCAAGCTGGGCCTCGCGTTTGACCCGGTTTGCGCCCGACAGCTTCGGCGCATACAACGGCTCACCCAACAGCGATGTGCCCTGCGGTTGGCGCCCTTCAGTGGCCGCATCCCCGGCGGAGGTGTTGGAGATCATGTCCGCACTGGGGGTGTCCACGCCGCAAGCGCCCAACGCCCCAACAACGACCCCCAGCGAGAGAATCACGCATCGCGCACCCCCGTGGGACGGTCTGAGGCTGATGACCTGCACCATGATATGGCTCCAGTGCCGATAAACCGACGAACCAGCATACACGGGCCCGATCCCGACCATCCCGCGCGTGTCCCATGGCTCTTTGCGCAAGAATCAAGGCATTCGGAATGACCGCCGCGTCTGATTGGAGCTATGGTAATAGCAGATGTAGTGGAGGTGGCGAGGCCAATCCCCGAATGATTGACTGGCCGGCGAACGAATGAAAGGACGATGCGTGGCTCCAACAACCTTCGTGCTGGGGGTACTTGCGCTGACCTCGTCAGGGGACGGGGCTGCTTCGCAGCTGCAGACACCTGACGCGCAGGCCATCCTGCGACTTGCTGTTGAAGCAGCGAGCGCCGTGCGCACTGCGACGTACGACGCACGCGTGCAGATCAGCATTGGCGGCGGCCTGCGGCGCATCATCACCGGACAGGTAGACCTCGTGAAGTTTGACTACAGCGATCCCGTCGGGGGGAAGCTGGCGGTGCGCGGCGAAGCGGTCCGGACGGACACCACCCAGGTCGAGCCGTTTCACGCTGTCTACGACGGCGAAACGGTCAGCCGGCTCGTGCCCGCAAAGAACTTGCTCTTACAGACCGACCTGCACTACGGCGGAGAAGGGCTTCTCTGGAGCATCGGCAAGGAGCTGATTCTTCGTGACTTGCTTGCTGAGGAGCCGTTTGCCGCCCAGCGCGAAGCGCCGCGGATCACCTATGCGGGACGAGAGGAGATCGAGGGCGTGCCGTGTGATGTCGTGGAAGTGCAATACGACAAGCCGCACTCGAGCGCGCGTTGGTACTTCAGCGCTGATGACCACCTTCCGCGCCGCCACCTACGGGAGTATCGCTCCGCCCGCGGCAACGAAGTCACCTCGGTGCTGACGCTTGGGAGGCTACGAACGAACACCGAAATCGATGATTCGATCTTCACGATCCAGCTCCCTGAGGGCTATGCGCTGAAGACGGTGGGCTATAAACCGCCGAAACCCATCACTGTGGGTGATATCGCGCCGGATTGGACACTCGTGGACGAGGACGGGCGGGAATACTCCCTGTCGGACTATCGCGGTCAGGTGGTCGTGCTCGACTTCTTCGCCACGTGGTGCACATTCTGCCAGCGGGCCATGCCGGCCATACAGAAGTTGCATGATGACTATGCCGACCGGGGAGTCGCGTTGTTCTCCCTGAGCTGTCGTGAACGCGACGCCGACGCGGATCCACCGCAATTCGTCAGGAGCCGAGGCTTCACCTATCCGGTGCTCGATGGCAACACGCTTGCGCCGCAGTACCAGGTGCGGGGGATACCAGCCTTCTACCTGATCGGGCCCAACGGCCGTTTGGTCTATTCGGGCTCGGGCTTCAGCGAGGAGAGGCATCAACGGCTGATCGACGCCATTGAACGGCAACTGAGACAGATCGACGGATCGTCGGGCAACTGATAGGTCGAATGGAAGGATATCGAAGGGCCGCTATGTGGTCCGTCAGACCGTACAGATATCACGACGGGCAAAGCACAGCCCGCCGATGATCCACAGGGTCGCAGCGAGACCCGTCAACACCACCAGATCCATTGTCGGCCAGCCCGATTGGCGCAGCACAACCAGCGGTTGGTAGTAATTCAATATGCTCAGGAACGAGAGTTTCTCAGCTGGCGGCCAGAGCTGAGCGAGGAAGTTCAGCAGAAACGAGGCGAGCAGGATAGCGAAGACGACGGCCACCGCTCGGCCCCGGTGATTGGCTAATGACGATGTCAGGAAGGCCAGGCCCCCCACCGCCAGATAGAGGCTGTAGAGATTCACCACGACCACCACCGACCGGGATAGGTCGGGACGGCTGTCCGGTTCCTGGGAAAGGCTGCCCAGCGTGTTGCCTAGCAGTCCCATGCTGATCACGATGAGCCCCGTGACCAAGAAAACCGCCGACTCGCACCGGTAGATGCGCCACCGGGACACGGGCAGCCCGAATAGCAGATCGATGGTTCCCCGATCGATCTCCCCGGCGGGGACGCGGGTGCAAAAGATGATCGCGTGCGCCCACACGATCGTTAACACCACCGGATGTGCCCAGGCGATGGAACTGAACACGTCCGGACTTATTTGATCGCCGATGTCCGTTCCCAACAGGGCCTGGACCATCCTCTGCACGAACTCGAGCTGGAGCAAGACGGTGGAGAATTGGTCGGCGAAGGTGGGCAGAACGTAGGCGAAGATCGCCTCGAGCACCATCAGCGCCAGCGCGAACAGCACGGTGGCGATCCAGACTTCACGCAGCGATTTGATGAGCAATCCGCGATTCACTCTTGGGCGTGCTCCGGCTGGTAGTAGCGTCGAAACAGGCTTTCGAGATCAGGGTGGCCGATGGCCAGGTCTTCGATCGGCTGGCTGTCTAGCCAA
>JAPUKX010000283.1 GCA_027295435.1 Planctomycetota bacterium
TTCGTGGTGCTCCGTCGCCGGCGGCAACCCCTGCGGCTCTGCTTCCCCCCGCCATAAGCGACGGGCTGCCGCACTCCAAGGTCAGCAGTGCCCTCGTTCGATGTAACTAATGTCCAACCGCGTCGCCTGCGAAACCCTGGATGCCATGTGCTCGGTCTGCGAGGTCCATTGCGCGACCTGGCGGAATGAGGATTCTGACGGCGACGGGTACTGGACGCTCGATGCCTGCGACGACCTTGGCCAGCGATGGATCGTCCACCACGACGATCTCCTGGAAGCGGTGGTGCTGCTGGGCGAGAAATTGCGAATCCGGGCACAGGCGTCGTGACCCGCGGTTTGGGTCTAAGATCCGACAGCGGAGGTGTTCGATCTCATCCCGCGAGGGAGCGGCCTGGCAATGATGCGCAATACATCATTTCGTCTGAACGCGACGGGGGTGGTGTTATTGGTTCTTGGTGGGTCAACAATTGGGCAGTCGCTACCCGACTGTACCATCGATTTCGAGGAAAAGTGTCCTGACTTTGCTCTGGTATGCGGCGCGTCCTTCAGTGGTGGCGACGGCTGCCTCTTCGAGGGGCTGGAGTTCTGCTACAGCTCGGGGTTCTTTGCGTATAAAGTGACCCCCGCCGCGCCCTTGACGATTACGTTGTCCGGCAACCTCACCAGCCTCGATCTATTCTTTGCTCATCAGGGTGTCGGCACTTCCGGCACGATGCACTTCTTCGACGCGGAGGTCGGCGGCAATGAGGTGGGCATCCCACTTGCGACCAACGGTGACTGCGACGTGGTCATGCCGCCGATGCAACTTCTCTCATTTACCACCCCCGTGCGCCGAATCGAGGTGACCGCGAGCGGTGGTCGTTTTGACGCCGTCTGGATCGACGACTTTCACGTCAATCCCGTGCCGCCCTGTCCGGCCGACCTCGACGGCACCGGCGACGTGGGCATCCTCGACCTGCTAGCGCTGTTGGCAGCATGGGGACCCAACCCCGGCCATCCGGCTGACTTCGACGACGACGGCACGGTCGGCATCCTCGACCTGCTGGCGCTGCTGGCGAACTGGGGGCCGTGCGCGTAAGCAGCCATGCGCCACACGGCTGGTCTGTAAAGCCACCCCGATTCCATCGGGAGTAGTCATGGTCTGACGCCAGCTCTTGCAATGCCGCCTCGCGACGGGATAATATTCTGCCAGTCGCAAGGAGTCGGAGCATGGTCCGTTTCGGAATGCCGATTGTGGCAGCGGTGGGCCTGTCAACGCTGCCCGTCAACGGCCAGTGGGTCGTCTTCAACGAAGACCCCTCGCGACTCAGCGCGCCCGCGGAGGTGGGTGCGGCCGATACCCAGGAGAAGGATTACGCGTGGGGCGATGTGGACTGCGATGGCGATATCGACCTGGTCGTGGTGCGCAAGGAGCCCTGGACGACGACGGGCAAGCGGCCCAACGTCCTGCTCATCAATGAGGCCGGGGTCCTCACGGATCGGACGGCGGACTTCGCTTCGGACTCCGACGTTGCCGGCGACAAGGGCTTCCTAACCCCCACCAACGACCGCGACGTGGTCCTGGTGGACGTGAATGGCGACGGATGGCTTGACATTGTCACCGCGGTCACCCTCACCGACAACCAGGCCAAGCACTTGTCTCACCCCAGGGTCTACATCAACAAGGGCGAGATCGGCGGCGCCTGGCAGGGGTTCCGCTATGAAGATGATCGAATCCCGCAGATGCATCCCACAGCGGGGCCGAGGTTCTGTGCGGTCTCGGCCGGCGATGTCACCGGTGACGGCGCGCCGGACCTCTTCTTCAGCGATTACGACGACGGCGGGACACAGATCTTCGACTTCAACGATCGATTGCTGATCAACGACGGCAACGGCTTCTTTACCGATGAAACCGCCGCGCGTCTGACACCTCAGATGTACATCTCGGTGTTCGGCATCGCTAACGCTATCGTCGACATGAACGGTGACGGCGTGAAGGACATTGTACGGTTGACGGCGAACGGCGAGCCGTACCATATCGGCGTGGCCTACAACAACCCCGCTGGCCAAGGCTTCTTCAACCTGTATGACCAGATCTACAACCTCTCTGCGTATCACTCCGCTGTTGGAGATCTGAACGGCGACGGGCGGATGGACGTGGTTGCCATTGACGACGGTGTCGATCGTTACCTGCTCAACGAAGGCAATGACGCGCAGGGGATGGCCGACTTTTCGAACTCCGTCTTTCCACCGCAGACCGGCATCCTGCATGCGGGCAACGTGGTGATCGAGGACCTTGACAAAGACGGCTGGAACGATGTCATCATCGCCGATGTGGATGTGACGCTCCCTGGATGCTCAGACCGGACCTTTATCTTTCACAACCTGTGCAACGGACCGAACGTTTCGTTCCTGGAAGACGGACAGGTCATCCCGTTTGATATGCTCGCCGGCGTGCACGATGTCGCGGCGTTCGACATCGATGACAACGGCTGGATTGACCTGGTGATCGGGCGGTGTACCGGCACACAGATCTGGATGAACGAGCCGCCGGTGGGCGTGGTGTTCTCCTACCCCGGTGGTCTTCCGGACCTGATCGACGCGGGCGAGGTCACCGTCTTCGAGGTGCAGCTCGATCCGTTCGGGGAGACGATCGTCCCCGGCAGCTCGGCGATCCATGTTTCGCAAAATGAATCTCCGTTTGTGGAGACACCCCTCACTGAACTCGGCGAGATTCTTTATCGGGCAGCCCTTCCCGCTGGAGTATGCGCTGACCGCTTCGATTTCTACTTGAGTACCGAGCTCACGGGCGGGCTCACATTTACCGATCCACCCTCGGCGCCAGCGGTGACCTACAGGGCGGTCGCCACGTCGGATCCGGAGGTCCTGATCTCAGACAGCATCGAGGGTGATGTCTCCGGGTGGACGATCGTCAATGATCCTTCCCTGACCGCCGGCGCTTGGGAGCAGGCTGAACCAAACGTGACGATCTACGGAAACGGGATCGCGGCGCCCGGTGAAGACGCTACACCGGACGGAACAATGGCGTTCGTCACCGAGAACGGTCCTCCGGGCGGCGATGCCTCCTCCTCGGACGTGGACGGCGGGCCGACGTACCTGCGGTCACCAGTCATCGACCTGGACGGCACCGACGCGCTTGTCACCTACGCCCGATGGGCATTCACCGCGCTCGGCGCGCCAGATGCGCTTACCGTCGAGGTGTCCAACGATGCGGGCGACAACTGGACGCTGGTTGAGTCCGTGTTAGACACCGCGGGCGCGTGGGAGACTGCGAGCTTCTTCGTCGGCGACTACGTGACCCCCACGTCGGGGGTGCAGTTGCGCTTCGGCATCTGTGACTGCCCGAACGACTCGGTGACCGAAGCAGGGATCGACGACTTCGAGGTCACTGTGATCTGCGGCACCGCGTGTGCAGCCGACCTCGACGGGAACGGAAGCGTGGGCATTCTGGATCTCCTGGTATTGCTGAGCGCCTGGGGCACCAACCCCGGCCATCCCGCCGACTTTGACGGTGACGGCACCGTCGGCATTCTCGACCTGCTGGCGCTGCTGGCGAATTGGGGGCGGTGTCCGTGAGCAGGCGGTCGAGGCGGGCCTATTCCGGCAACAAACCAGCATCACGCAAGCGCTCGCGCGCGAGACGAATCCATTTCAGCCGCGCTTCGGAAGCAATCCACAGATGAGGTGTCGAGAAGAATGAACTGTTCCGACATCTGCGCAGCCCATCGAATGCGTGCCAGATTCGGGCCACAAACGACCCGTCGCCGGCAAAACGAAGCTCTTCACACAGTGCGATTTGCAGTTGCGCTGAATATTGGACCGATACGGACGCAGATCAGCGTTAGATCAAGAAAGAGCGCACTCTTGCGAGATAATGCAACAGGCGACCGTGTCGTGCGGATCATGGCGTAGGTCACGCCTTGGTACCACATAAGCACCTTCCCTTGGCTCCGCTATGATTCAACCCGCCGTCTTGCTGTTTTCGTTCATCATGTCGAACTTCTTTACGCTTGCAGCCGGCGCGCAGTGCACATCTGACCCTGGGCCAAAGTTGCTGGCGTCGGACGGCGCCGCAGGCGATGCGTTCGGGCTCTCCGTTGAGATCGACGGAAGCATCATCGCCATCGGCGCCATTTGGGACGATGATAACGGCTTCAATTCAGGCTCGGTCTACGTCTACGTTCTCGACAACCAAGGCGTTTGGGGCGAGACCTTCAAGATCGTTCCCGCCGACGGCGATCCGGAGGATGTATTCGGCCGCTCTGTGGCCGTGGGCAGAGACACGATTCTCGTCGGCGCCAACGGCGACGATGACAACGGATTCGACGCCGGTGCTGGTTACGTCTTCGTTCAGGACGGCGACAGCTGGGTCCAGCAGGCAAAGCTGTTGGCAAATGACGGGGCAGCTGTGGATTCGGTTGGTTGGAGGGTCGATCTTGACGGCGACACCGCTGTCCTTTCAGCCCACCGCGACGATGACGCCGGGAGCAGCAGCGGAGCCGCGTACGTATTTGTCCGGGACGCCAAAGACAACTGGACCCAGGAGGCTAAGCTGACCGCATCAGACGCAGCCGCCGGCGACGAGTTTGGGCACGATGTCGCTGTGAGTGGTGATACGATCTTCGTGGGCGCGTACAAAGACGACGATCATGGTTCATCGTCCGGTTCGGTCTACATATTCGAGCGCGACGCCGACGATCGGTGGCTGCCGATTGGCAAGTTGACGGCGTCGGATGCGAATGCAGGTTACCACTATGGTCGTTTTCTTGACCTTTCCGGCGACACGGCGCTGATTGGTTCGCCGTTCCACCACCCGCTGAACTTTGGGGCGGCCTATGTCATCCGTCGAGTAAACGGTGTCTGGTCCGAGGAGACGATGTTGACCGCCGACGTCCCCACGACGCAGGAGTGGTTCGGTAGCTCCGTCTCCATCGACGGTGAGACGGCGCTCATCGGATCCTTCTACGGCGAAGGCAATCATCCCGGCGAGGCGTACGTCTTTCACGATGTAGGCGACGCATGGACGCTCGTGGCCAACCCGACGGCATTCGACGGATCGATCGGCGACGGCTTCGGTCGGACGGTCGCACTCCACGGTGGCAACGCCGTCGTTGGGGCGAGCGCCAATGATGATCAGGGATCAGGTTCCGGGTCCGCTTACACCTTCTGGATCGATTGCCCGGG
>JAPUKX010000284.1 GCA_027295435.1 Planctomycetota bacterium
AAGAAACCCGTCGGCCTCACCGGAATCGTGTAGCGCGAGGATATGGGGATGCTGCAGGTTCGCTGTGACTTTGATCTCAGCCAGGAACCGCTCGGCACCCACCACCGCAGCCAGCTCGGGCTTTAAGACCTTCAACGCCACCTTGCGCTCGTGCTTGATGTCGTCGGCCAGGTAGACCTTCGCCATGCCGCCCTCGCCGAGTTCGGACTCGATGCGGTAGCGGCCTTCGAGGGCTACGTTCAGGCGATTGATGGGGTCTGCAGGGTTCACGCGCTCAAGATGCGGCGCGGGTCAGCAAACGCCCACTTAGTCCCAGACCACGCCGTAGTCGTCCCCGTGATTGCTCGACCCGCCCCACATGGAGCCGTGCTCCCAGTCGAAGAAGATCGCGTTGATCGGCCCGGACGTGCGCTCGCCCAGGAAGAGTTGGTACCCCATTTCGCGAAGCTCCGTCTGAGTCCATGGCGGGGTCGCGTTCTGCACGAGCATGAGGCCTGGTCTCGACGTGTGCCGCCCGAATGAGGTACGCATCTGGAACGAGTTGATGTTCGCGGCCTCGACAGCTTGCTGAACGTTCATGTCGAACTCGACCATGTTCAGGAAGAACTGCACGAGATTCTGGTCCTGCGCGTCGCCCCCCTGAACTGCGAACGACAGGTACGGTCGTCCGTCCTTCAGTGCCATGCCTGGTGTGAGCGTCGCTCGAGGCCGCTTGCCGGGCTCGATCACATTGTACGGACCGTCGACGTCGTTCACGACGAACGCCTCGGCTCGTTGCCCCATTCCGATGCCGGTGTTCCCAGCTATGACCGCAGGGACCCAGGCGCCGGAGGGCGTGATCGAAACGACCCAACCGTTCTCGTCAGCGGCCTGGATCGAGGTCGTGCCTTGGTAGAAGTCATCCAGGAATTCCGACCTCGTTTGCGCCACATCGGCGTCCGCAATGATACGGCCTCCCCCGGCCCAGCGGTCGAGCAGGCTCTTGAACGGATTCACGCCACCTTGGAACGGATAGGGGTCCCCCGGACGCACGTTCGGATCATTGCGTTCCCAGTCGATCTGATCCGCGCGCTGCTTCGCGTACTCCTTGGACAGCAGCCCCTCCATCGGCTCTTCCGGCGGGAAGTACGGATCGCCGTAGTAGAAGTCCCTGTCGGCGAACGCCAGGTTCATGGCCTGGTAGAGCGCGTGGATGTAGCGCGCACTGTTGTAGCCCATCGACTTCAGATCGAAGTTCTCGAGGATGTTGAGGGTCTGGTTCATGACCGGCCCTTGGGTCCACTGCTGCAGCTTGTAGACCTCGATGCCCTTGTACGTCGTCATCACCGGCTCTTCGACGTAGACCTGCCAGTTGGCGAGGTCCTCGGCGGTGACGCTGGACCCCTGCTCGCGGGCTCCGCGCACGTACTCCTCCGCGATATCTCCGCGGTAGAAGCGGTCGTAGGCGGCCATGATCGCTTCCTCACGACTCTTTCCGGCGGCGAGCGCGTCGGCCTCCGCCTCGACGAGCTTCCTGAGCGTCGTCGCCAGGTCCGATTGCACGAAGATCTCGCCAATCTCTGGTCCGTCGCCCCCGTCCGGGAAGAAGACGCTCGATGTGTACGGCCATTCCTGCATCCTGCTCCGGTCACGCCGGATCCCCTGTACCATGCTTGCCTCGACGGGATAGCCGTCGGCCATCTCGATCGCAGGGGCCAGCACGTCCGCGAGCCTGAGGCGTCCCCACTTCGCCACCATCGTCATGAGGCCGCCCGGCGTGCCCGGAGTGACCATCGCGTCCACGCCAGTGGCGGGCGGGTGATCCAGCCCCTCTCCCTTGAAGTAATCGGCCGTCGCACCAGCGGGCGCTACGCCCGCCGCGTTGATCCCGATGACACGCTTCTCGCCCGGATGGTAGATGAGCGCCTGCGTCTCACCGCCCCATGAAAGCACGTCCCACATCGTGGCAGTCGCCCCCAGCATCGCGGCGGCCGCATCCACTGCGTTTCCGCCCTTCTGATACATCATCGCCCCGGCGGTGGCGGCCATCGGCTTCCCGGTGATCGCGATCCAATGCTTGGCGTGGAGCACAGGCTTCTGCGTAGCCTGGGCGAAGACGAGGCTCGGCGTGACGAGCGCGACAGTCAGAGCGAGCGAGGCGAAGCGAGCCAGGGGCTTCATGGGAATCCTCCCTGCGGGTGTGGTGCCAACCTGAACGGCCACTCTGCTACGCAATGTAGCAGAGGTCAACCATTGTTTTCGATGGGTCACTCCCGACGAGTCAGCGTCCTCAGCGCCGATACGTCAGATGACGTTGCGTGGGCGGAATGGACCGGCTGGTGGCAGGCCGAAGAAGCAGATCAAGGACTCGGTAAAGGCGGTCTTCGACTGTCACGGTGTGAAGGTGCTGGAGGACGTGCTGACCGACGAAGACGCGAAGGACGCCGACAGGATCAGAGCGGCCGAGGTCAGCGCCAAAATCGGCGGGATAAGTACGGGAAATTGCCCACATTCACCCCGCTACGCCGATGCAATACGTGAAGAGGAGGGTGACCATACGTACGATCGGAACACGATCATACGTATAGCCTTCTAGCGCTC
>JAPUKX010000285.1 GCA_027295435.1 Planctomycetota bacterium
TCTCGACGGCCGGGCTGGTGTTCATCAGCTACGTGGGGGTGACGAACATCGCCAGTGTGGCCGAGGAGGTGAAGAACCCGCAGCGGAACCTGCCGTTGGGAATCTTCCTGGCGTTAGGCACGGCGGTGTTGGTATACGCGTTGGGCATCAGCGTGATGGTGGGCGTCATCGGCTGGGAGAAGCTCGCTGAGACGTTCACACCGGTGGAGATGACGGCAGCGGCATTCGGGATCAAGTGGGGTGTTGTTCTCGTTTCGGTGGCGGCGCTGTTGGCGTTCTCGTCGGTAGCCAACGCCTGCATCCTCAGCGCATCGCGGTATCCCCTGGCGATGAGCCGCGACCATCTCGTGCCTGGTTTTTTCCACTCGCTCGGCAAACACGGCGCACCCAAGTATTCCATCTACATCACCGTGGCGGCGATTCTTGTGTTCCTTGTTCTGTTGGATCCGACCCGGATCGCCAAGCTCGCCAGCGCCTTTCAATTACTGATTTTCGGCCTGATCTGCCTGGCGGTGATCGTGATGCGCGAGAGTCACATCGAGTCGTACGATCCGGGCTTCAAGTCTCCGCTTTATCCCTGGATACAGATTGCCGGCATCGCCGCGCCGATCTGGATCATCGTGGAGATGGGCTGGCTGCCGATCCTCTTTACGTCGAGTCTGGTCGTGGTCGGCGTCGGTTGGTATTACATGTATGCCCGGCCGAGGGTGGAGCGGCACGGCGCGATCTTCCACGTCTTTGAGCGGCTGGGCCGCCGGCGATTCGCCGGCCTTGATCGTGAACTGCGAAGCATACTCAAGGAGAAAGGATTGCGCGCGGAGGACCCGTTCGAGGAGGTGATCGCTCGCGCCCATGCGATTGATGCCCAGTCCGGTGAGACGTTCGAGCAGATCGTCACCCGGGCGTCTGCAATGCTGGCCGAACGGTTGCCCTATACGTCCGAGACGTTGATTAAAGGTTTTCTTGATGGCACACGGACAGGCGCGACGCCGGTGACCTCCGGCGTTGCCTTGCCGCACCTACGACTCTCCGGCGCCGGTGCTCCGCACATGGTGCTGGCGCGATGCTCCGAGGGGATTACGATTTCGGCCGGGGACGTCTTTGGTGAGCTGCATCGAGCTGATCGGACCTACGCGATCTTCTTTCTCGTCAGTCCGGAGAAGGATCCGGGTCAGCACCTGCGTCTTCTGGCGGAGATTGCCGGGCGGGTTGAGCAGGAGGGTTTTATGGCGCAGTGGCGTGCGGCTCCCAACGAGCACATGCTCAAAGAGATTCTGCTGCGCGACGACCGATTTGTCACGCTGCTGATGGCGGCCGGTTCAAAGAGCGAGGCGCTGATCGGCCGAGCGATTCGAGAGATCGACATCCCTGAGGGTTGTCTGGTGGCGATTATCCGCCGCAAGGGTGCGACCCTCGTGCCGCGGGGAGAGACGGTCGTGCGCGAAGGCGATTGGCTGACGGTGATCGGCAGCACCGCGGGCGTTCACCGGCTCCGCGAGCTGTATGGACCCGACGCCCCGGACGGGGAGACGTAGGTGCAGGCGGCGGCGAAGCCCCGGCATTGCGTCGTGGTAGTCTCAAGCAGGGCGTTGACGTGGAGCCGATGGAGCCTGTGTTGCTCACCCGCGGCGTGATCCGCGCCACGCGAGGCCGGCGATCAGCGTCTCGTCAATCGTCGGATCGAACGGGACCGCTCGGTGAACTTCCAAGGGGTCTTGCAGCGCACAGCGCACTGCGGAGGCGGCCGGGCCATGGCATGCACGGATTCAGCCCCAGATCATTGGTCGTCGAGTTGCGGTCGTTGTACCAGCTGCCCGTCGGGCGACAGCCGGGTCAGGTGCGATCTGAACGGCCCATTTTCTGGAGGGGTTTCGTGTGTTGACACGCGCCAGGGCCGAAACTACCATCCGTTGCTAGACTTTGTGAAAAAAGGCACAGCATGATGGGCCGGTATCACTACGTGTTCCCCAGATGGAGCAACGCCCTGATGCCAGCGCTGTGTGTGATGGGCACGGTGGTGCCGCTGTATGTCGCCCTGGTCGTGGCGTACGGCTTCAGCCCGCAGACCACCGACGTCGGCTACCAACCGGTTCAACCGGTGCCATTCAGCCACAAGATCCACGCCGGCGAGCTGGGCATTGACTGCCGGTACTGCCACAACACTGTGGAGTACGCGGCGAAGGCGGCGGTTCCGCCCACGCAGACGTGCTTCAACTGCCATACACAGATTCATAAAGAGAGCGACAAACTCGAGCCGCTGTGGGAGAGTTACGAAACGGGCCAGCCGATGCAGTGGGTGCGTGTTCATGATCTGCCCGATTTCGTGTACTTCAACCACGCCGCCCACGTCACCCGCGGCGTGAGTTGCGTCGAGTGCCACGGGCGCATCGACAGGATGGAGGTCGTGTATCAGCACGAGCGGCTCAGCATGGGCTGGTGCCTGTCGTGCCACCGTCATCCCGATACGCATCTGCGCGATCCGAAGCTGGTCACTGATCTGGGCTGGAGCTTCGACAAGCAGCCGGATGCGCTGGCACGATTCGGTTCCCAGAGCGAATACCACGACTTCTGGCGTACCCACAACAGCCTCAATCCCTCGCAGGACTGCTCGACATGCCATCGGTAGACCACCCGCCGTCCGCGGAACCCTCCGGCAAAGCCTACTGGCGGAGCCTCGATGAGCTTGCGGACACGCCGCAGTTCCGCGAGTTCTTGCATCGGGAGTTTCCTGCCGGCGCGGCGGAGATGCTCGATTCGTCGGAGCGCCGTAATTTCCTCAGGATCATGGGGGCGTCGCTGGCCTTGGCCGGGTTCGGGCTCAGTGGATGCCGACGGTGGCCGAAGGAACAGATCGCCCCGTTCGCCCACCGTCCACCGGGGCGGGTGCCCGGCACGACGCAGTTCTACGCCACATCCATGGAGCTGGCGGGCGTCGGCAGCGGCCTGTTGATCACCAGCTACGACGGCCGGCCCGTCAAGATCGAGGGCAACCCCCAGCATCCGATCAATCGCGGGGCGACCGATGCGCTGGCTCAGGCCAGTGTGCTGGAGATGTACGATCCCGATCGCAGCCGATTTGTGCGCCGCGGCGGCCAGCGCTCCACCTGGGGGGACTTCGAAGCTTGGGCGCAGCCACACTTCAGTGCTCTGCGCAACGCCGGCGGCAGCGGCCTGCACATCCTCAGCGAAGCGACCGCTTCGCCGAGCGTCCGGGACATGAAGGCCCGGCTGTCCAAGGCGTTTCCCCGGGCAACGTGGCACGAGTATGAGCCGATCAACAACGATCACGAGCTGGCCGGCTCGGTCCTGGCGTTCGGATCGCCGTATCGCGCCCATCATGTGTTCGATCGCGCCGACGTGATCGTTTCGCTGGATTCGGACTTTCTGTTGGCCCACCCCGCAGCAGTGAAGAACACTCGAGAGTTTGTCCGCGGCCGGCGGGCGGATAACCGTGACAAGTCCATGAACCGGCTGTACGTGTTCGAGAGCGGCTACAGCCTCACCGGGGCGAACGCCGATCATCGTCTCGCTGTGCGGTCGGCTGATGTAGCGGTGGTCGCCGCCCGTATCGCGTACCGGCTGGCGGGCCAAGGCAACGCCAAGTTGTCCCAGGCGCTTCGCCAATTCACCGGTGCTTCCATCAGCACCACGTTGGCGGATTCGAAGGTCGACGAACTGCTCGATCAATTGGCGAGCGACCTTGCGGAGCACCGTGGCCGGAGCATCGTCATGGCCGGGCCGCGCCAGCCGGCTGAGGTGCATCTGCTGGTTCATCTGATCAACGAGCAGCTCGGCAATGTCGGCAAGACCGTCAGTTACACGCCGCTGCCGGATCAGCCGGGGCACGTTGCGTCAATCACCTCGCTCGCCAAGGACATGGCCGCGGGAAAGGTCCAAACGCTGGTGATCCTCGGCGGAAACCCGGTCTACAACGCCCCGGCCGATCTGCACTTCGCCAACCGCCTCGAATCGGTGAAGACGACCATCCACCTGAGCCTATATGAGGATGAAACCTCCAAGCAATGCACCTGGCACCTGCTGCGAGCGCATTACCTGGAGTCGTGGGGCGACACGCGGGCCTACGACGGCACGATGACCCTCGGGCAACCGCTCATCGAGCCGCTGTTCGGCGGTCGCAGCCCAATTGAGCTGCTGGCGATCATCATCGGCGACGAGTTGACCCAGGGCTACGACATCGTCCGCCGAACCTTCGCGCAGTCCACCGGGGTCAGCGACTTGGGCGCCGCCGCAGGCGGATGGAGGCGGGCGCTGCATGATGGGTTCCTTGCGGGCTCCGCCGACACCAGCCAATCACCAACGGTCCGCCGTGATGACCTGCCCGGCCATGCTGATCGGCTGTGGTCAGGTTGGTCGCCGGCTGACGGCAAGAGCATCGAGCTGGTCTTTGCGCAGGATACTTGCGTGTACGACGGGCGGTTCGCCAACAACGGCTGGCTGCAAGAGCTGCCCGATCCGTTGACCAAGCTGACGTGGGACAACGCGGTGTTGATGAGCCCCTCGGCGGCCAAGCGTCTGCGTCTGGATACCGGTGACATGGTTCGCCTGCGTCACGGGGTGCGGGAAGTGGAGGCGGCGGTCTGCGTGATGCCGGGGCAACATGCCGGCTCGGTGACCCTGGCGTTGGGCTACGGCCGGCGGGGCATCGGCCGAATTGCCGAAGGGGCCGGCTTCGACTTCTATCCACTGCGCACCACCGATTCCATGGGCTTCGCCAGCGGCGCCTCGATTCAAAGGATTGACGGCTCCTACGAGTTGGTCCAGACCCAGGAACACCACGCGGTTGACTCCATGGGCGGCAAAGGGACGCAGGAGCGCTTGCCGACGATCTTCCGCGAAGCCAATCTCGACGAATACAAGGAGCATCCCGAGTTCGCCAAGCATCGGGCCCACATCGTCCACCGGCTTTCGCTGTGGGAGGAGAAGACGCTTCAAGGCGCCGAGTATGCCTGGGGGATGTCGATTGATCTGACCGCCTGTACCGGGTGCAGTGCGTGTGTGGTGGCCTGTCAGGCTGAGAACAACATCCCCATCGTCGGCAAGGACCAGGTGAAGCGCGGCCGGGAGATGCATTGGATTCGCGTGGACCGCTATTTCAAGGGTAATGATCCGGAGACGCCCCAGGCGGTGGCCATGCAGCCGGTGCCGTGCATGCATTGCGAGAACGCGCCGTGCGAGCAGGTCTGCCCCGTGGCGGCAACTATCCACGACAAGGACGGGTTGAACGTGATGGTCTACAACCGCTGCATCGGCACGCGGTACTGCTCGAACAACTGCCCGTACAAGGTTCGCCGGTTCAACTACTTTGACTATCAGAAGCGCGTTCCGGTCCGCGAAGGCGGGCTGATGCACGTCAAGCCAAGCTATTACACCAGGCCGCAGAGCGACGTTGATCCGCTGCTGCAGATGCAGTTTAACCCGGAAGTGACGGTGCGGAGCCGCGGGGTGATGGAGAAGTGCACGTATTGCGTCCAGCGGATCAGCGCCGCCAAGATCAAAGCGAAGAATGAGTGGGTTCGGACCAAGCCCGCAGACCGCCCGGGGCGCGTGACTGTTCCCGATGACGAGATTACCACCGCGTGCGCCCAGGCCTGCCCGGCTGAGGCGATCGTATTCGGTGATTTGAACGATCCCGCCAGCCGCGTGGGGGCTCTTCACAAGCATCCGCGGACCTACGCGATGCTGGAAGAGATCAACACGAAGCCGCGGACGAAATACCTGGCCAAGCTGCGCAATCCCGCGCCGGCGCTGGCCCCGGCTGCAGGCTCGCCGTCGCATGTGGAGGCGCCGCCGCACGGATGACCACGCTCGTGATCGACAACACGTTCGATGATCCGACGCGACGAGCGCCGCTGGTGTTGGGCCATGACCGCTTTGGGACGGTGACGGAGAAGATTTGTAGCATCAGCGAGGCCCGGCGGCCGCCCCGGGCGTGGTACATCGCCTTCGCCATTTCGCTGGCGTTCGCCAGCATCCTCGGCGTGATGATCCTGTACCTCTTCGCCACCGGGGTCGGGGTGTGGGGCAACCAGAACCCGGTGATGTGGGGCTTCCCCATCGTCAACTTCGTGTTCTGGATCGGGATCGGCCACGCGGGCACGCTGATCTCCGCCATCCTTTTTCTGTTCCGCCAGAAGTGGCGCACCGCGATCAATCGCTTTGCTGAGGCGATGACGATCTTCGCCGTGATCTGTGCCGGCACGTTCCCGGGCATCCACCTTGGGCGGGTCTGGGTGTCCTATTGGATCTTCCCGATTCCCAACCAGATGGAGATGTGGCCGCAGTTCCGCAGCCCGCTGCTGTGGGACGTGTTCGCGGTGGGGACCTATTTCACGGTGTCGCTTCTCTTTTGGTACGTGGGGATGCTGCCGGACCTGGCCACGCTGCGCGACCGGGCCAGGACCAAGGTCCGCGCGATGGCCTACGGCATTTTCGCGCTGGGCTGGCGGGGCAGTGTCCGCCATTGGCATCGCTATGAACGGGCGTACCTGATTCTCGCGGCGCTGGCCACGCCGCTGGTGCTTTCGGTCCACTCCGTGGTGTCGTTCGACTTCGCGGTCGCACAAGTGCCCGGCTGGCATACGACGATCTTCCCGCCGTACTTCGTAGCCGGGGCGATCTTCAGCGGCTTCGCCATGGTGATGACGCTCGCCATTCCGGCTCGTCAGCTCTGGGGCCTGCGCGACTTTATCACCATGCGGCACCTGGAGAACATGAACAAGATCATCCTGGTGACCGGGTCGATGGTCGGCTACGCCTACCTCATGGAGTTCTTCACGGCTTGGTACAGCGGATCGATCTATGAATGGTTCGCGTTCGCCAACCGGGCGTTCGGCCCGTATGCCTGGGCCTACTGGATCATGGTCTCCTGCAACGTGGTCATCCCGCAGATCTTCTGGTTCCAATGGGCTCGGAGAAAGATCGCGGTCATGTTCATCGTGAGTTTGCTGGTCAACCTGGGCATGTGGTTTGAGCGGTTCGTGATCATCGTGACGTCGCTGGCCCAGGACTACCTGCCTAGCAGTTGGGGCTACTTCACTCCCACGTGGGTGGACCTGCTGACCTTGGCGGGGAGCTTCGGCCTGTTCATGACGCTGTTCCTGCTGTTTTGCCGGTACTTGCCGATCATTGCGATGGCGGAGGTGAAGCACGTTATGCCCCAGGCGAATCCGCATGGTCACGCGGGGCAAGAGCCGGGCGAATCGGAGGCCGGCCGATGAACGATTCCTCGACGACCGCCGCGCCGACAGACCGCCCGGGCGCGGCCCCGCCGGCGATCCCACGCGAGCCCGGGGAGGTCATCGGCAAGCTGTACGGCCTGCTGGCTGAGTTCGAAACGCCGGCGGCGATCATGGTCGCGGCCCACCGCGTTCGTGAAGCGGGCTACAAGTGGTGGGATTGCCACACCCCGTTTCCGGTGCACGGGCTTGACAAGGCGATGGGTATTCGACCGACGATCCTGCCCTGGCTGGTGATGGGAGCGGGTCTAACCGGGGCGGTGACGGGGGTCGTGTTGCAGTGGTACACCAACGCGACGAACTTCGATGCCTGGCTCATCGTGCCGATCACCGGGTACGACTTCCTGGTGAGCGGCAAGCCGATGTGGAGTTTGCCGGCCAATATCCCCGTTATCTTTGAGTTGACGGTCCTGTTCTCTGCGATCGGCTGCGTGGCCATGATGCTGTTTCTGAGCAAGCTACCGTGGCTGTATCACCCGTGTCTGAAGAATGAGCGGTTCCGGCGGGCGACGGACGACCGGTTCTTTATCGTGATTGAGGCCCGTGATCCGCTGTTCTACCGCCGCAAGAGCCAAGAGTTTCTCAAGTCGCTGGGGGCGACCGCCGTCGAAGCGCTGGAGGCCTGATCGATGCCGAAGGTTTTGATCTACGGCACAATTGTGGTGATTTTCCTGGCGATGGTTCCGCCGGCGGTGATCGCGTGGGCGCGGGCGGTCAACTCCTCCCAGCCGCGGATCCATCTGATTCAGGACATGGACAACCAGCCGAAGTTTCGGGCGCAGCACGCCAATGCGCTGTTCGCCGACGGCCGTGCGATGCGGCCGCCGATCACTGGAACGGTGGCCCGCGGGGGACTGAACGAGGACGATCACTATTATCGCGGCATCAGTAACGGGCAATGGGCGGCGACCTTCCCGCCGCAGGTGGCCGTCACCATGGACCTGCTTCAGCGCGGCCGGGAGCGTTTCAACATCTACTGCCAGCCGTGCCACGGTCTGGCTGGGTACGGTGACGGCATGGTCAACAGGCGGGCCATGTTGCTGATGAATCTCGGCGTCAACGGAACGACGTGGGTGCAGCCTAAGAGCGTTCACGAACAGCAGATCCGCGAGCAGCCTGTCGGCCAATACTTCAATACGATCACCAACGGCGTTCGGAACATGCCCGCGTACGGCCCGCAGATCCCGGTGGCGGACCGCTGGGCGATCGTGGCTTATGTCCGGGCGCTGCAACGCAGCCAAAACGCTCGACCTGATGATGCGCCCCCGGGGCAGCGAGTGCAGCTTCAATCGGTCACCGCCCAAATGAGGAATGATCGGCCGTGATACCCGCCGACATCACCAACGAGAACCGCTATCTGGGCGAGCTGGTCCCGAAGATCTGTCGCTATGCGGGCTTGGGTGGATTGGCATTGCTGGTGGCCAGCGTGGTGCTCGGCTGGGCCGGGGAAGCGGGTTGGGAGCGATTGCTTCGGTCGTACCTGGTGGCGTTCTTCTTCGTGCTGAGCCTCTCGCTGGGCGGGCTGTTCTTCGTGCTGCTTCAGCATTTGACTCGGGCCGGGTGGAGCGTGGTGGTGCGCCGCATCGCCGAGGGACTGGCCGACAATCTCAAATGGCTATGGATTCCCTTCATCCCGATCCTGGTGGCGGTGTGGACTGGCCACCTCTACGACTGGGCCGATCCCAGCAGACTATCCGATGCCGAGCGGGCGCTCTTCCAGCACAAGGAGCCATTCCTCACCCCCTGGTTCTGGACGATTCGAGCGGCGGTCTACTTCGGGGTCTGGGCGTGGCTGGCGAGGTTCTTTGTGAACCGATCGGTGCAGCAGGACGCGACCGGCGACCCGCAGGCGACGGCACGCATGCAGTCGGTCGCCGCCCCCGGCATGATCCTTTATGCCTTCACACAGACCTTCGCCGCGGTGGACTGGATTATGACGCTGGAGTTCGCGTGGTACAGCACGATGTTCGGCGTGTACTTCTTCGCGGCCTCCACCTGCGGGGCCTTTGCGGCCATGATCATCATCTTCTATCTCCTGCAACGGTCCGGGCGACTGACGAATGTCATCACGACCGAGCATTATCACGACCTGGGCAAGCTGCTGTTCGCCTTCGGCGTCGTGTTCTGGGCGTACATCGCCTACAGCCAATACATGCTGATCTGGTATGCCAACATTCAGGAAGAAACGATCTGGTTCGTCATCCGCCAACTCGGCGGGTGGAAGACCATGAGTATCTTTCTGATCCTCGGGCATTTCGCCGGCCCCTTCCTCATTCTGATCTCGAGGTATCCCAAGCGTTGGAAGGGCGTGCTGGCGATCGGGGCCGCGTGGATGCTTGGGGTGCATTTCATCGACCTCTACTGGCTGGTCATGCCGGCAATCCCGGCCGAGCTCATCCAGTCGGTGACGACGTATTCACAACTGGTCACTGAGTTCGAGGCCTCGTATCTACCGGAATATGACCTGCACTGGCGTGTGCTCGACCTGACGTGCCTGCTGGGGGTGCTCGGCGTGTTTGTGGCGATGGCGGCCTGGAGCATGCGCAACCGATCGCTCGTTCCGGAAAGAGACCCGCGGCTTGATGAGTCGCTGGCGTTTGAGAATTATTGAGGAGCAAGGCATCAAGGCACCAAGGCAGCGAGCGAAGCCCGGTCTGACGAGCCCCGACCTGTCGGGACGAGGAAGACCCGGGTCATAAAGGCATCAAGGCATCAAGCAAAGAGGCGTAGGCACCCAACACCACACTCGAACTCCTAACTCCTAACTCCTGACTCCTAACC
The DNA here is from genome assembly GCA_027295435.1 of Planctomycetota bacterium. GTDB lineage: Bacteria > Planctomycetota > Phycisphaerae > Phycisphaerales > SM1A02 > JADFFQ01. The sequence goes on from JAPUKX010000285.1 coordinate 10,038, forward strand.
CCTACTCCGATGACTGACCTCTACGAACACAACCCGGAAGATCACGAGGACCCCGTTTCCGGGGCGACGTGGTTCGTGGGGTTTCTCGGTGCGGTGTTGCTGGTGGTGACGTTGCTGGGCGTCACGGCGCTCTACTA
>JAPUKX010000286.1 GCA_027295435.1 Planctomycetota bacterium
ATAGAACAGGACAATGTAACCCACGAGGAACGTGGCCAAGACCGTCATCAGGCCGATGATTCCCAGTCGCGGCAGCCAACGCTGCGCCGCCGGCGCCGTAGCGGCAAACGCGTCTGCCTCGGTCTGCAGCTCCTCGAATTGCTTGTGCGAAAGGGTGTTGCCCCGATGGTAGATCACGTCGCCCTTACTGTGCTCGTCATAACTGATCTCGACCTCCTCGGCTGCGCGGTGGGCGCGGGCCGCGGTGGCTTCGGCGTCGATAGAGATCGTCGGCTTTGCATCGAAGGCGAGCTTCGCCGCGATGAAGGGCCCAAGCTGGGCCGGGAATCCCGCCGCCAGCACAAGCTGCCCAAGGCGAGACTCCTCCTGCAACGCCATCTCGGGTCGCAATTCAATGGCGTCAGCGTTCCGGGGAATCTCCTTCGGGGAGTTCGATGCCCCGTGCAGCAAGCGCTTCAGCGTGGTGGAGTACTCCCGGGCAACCCAATACGTCTGGTACTCGTCGCTGGCAATCAGCGGGTTGGCCGGAAGTTGCCTTTGGACCAGGTTATCGACCCAAGCTTTCCACTGTGGCGTGGTCTCGCCTTGGGCGGCGAACGGCGCCAGCTCCGCCAGGCCGGCATCGGAGAGCTGAAACTCCTCTCGTAGCTCGGGGCTGATGTCCTCGATGGCGCTCTTGCCCGCCACAGCCTTGGGCAGGCCGTTGAGAGCCGCCGCGAGGCGGTCCAGATACGAGCTGTTCAGCGCATAGACGTGCGGGGCGGAATCCCGAGCCTCCTGGCGCTTCGCATCGGTCAGCTCGATGTTTGCGACGCGATAGTCGAGCCGGTTCACCCGGGTCTGGGTCATCACCTGGCTGGGATGAACCATGATCTGCTCTCGAGCCCAGATCACCAGGATGCTGGTCACGGCCAGAAATGCCAAGGTGATGAGCGTAGTGCTGACGAAGCCCCGCTGCTGGACCATCGCCCGGAGATCGAACGTCCGCCTGGGCAGGGTGCGGCGCAGCTCATCCCGCCGCCTGGCGGTCTTGGAGGAGCCTGATTTCGACCGTATCAACTTGGGCATCATTCCCACACTCCGGTCAGTTCCCGCTCGGCGGCCGAGGCTGGCATGTACAGGTTATCGGCTTGACGGGTTTCGACATATAGGGTCGCCCAGGCGAATGTGTCAGGGCGAGCACCGGCGGGGGGGTCATCGGCTGGCTCCTGGTTGACATCCAGGCCGCATGGAACCATTCTTTTCTTTGGCACGAGTCCTGATAGAGCGGTTATCGCAGTGCAATGCCAGGCAAGGAAATTGGGTCGTTCCCGGCCCTGGGGGTGGTGGGGCGTGAACGCTCATAGTACAAGGCCCCTGGCCGGCCGCGGGCGATTCCTGCCCCTGGTCATCTTGGCCCTGGTTGGGGGTTGTAGCCAACGACCGGTGGTGCTGTCCAAGGAGCGCTGGGACCCGCAGGAACAGCGCCAAAAGCTGCTGCTCAGCGAAGCGGATCAGGTCGAGGTGCTGGCCGCAATACGGTCGATCGCCGTTGGCCGGACCGTGGTCAACCCGCCCGCACCCGCGCCACTGGGGATGCGGTGGTCTGATGTGCCCCGAGCCGTCGCGGCCGCTTGCAGCGAGCAGGGAATCGAGATGGCCGTCATTCATACCGAGGTTCTGATGGCCGTCGTGCACTCCAAGGAAGCGCCCTTCGTGTATCGCTTTCATCTTCGCACGGTCGAAGACTGGCCGGGCGAGCTCATTGTCTGTCGGGTGGGGGGCGGTACCGTGTATGTGGCCGACGGCTGGATCGGCCGCTTCCCGGAGAATCCGAAGCACATCGAGCAGAAAAACAATCTGCTGGCGGCGCTAAGTCGGCAGATGAAGGCGTTCGGCCGCAAGCGCGGATTCAATGATCAGGATGAATGACCGGCGGCGCGGACCGAGTCCCCTCACTTCGCTTCGCTGGCGATCGCGTCTCGGGCGAGCAGTGCGGCCCCCAGTAGCCCGGCGTCGTTGGCGAGCCTGGTCATCATCAGTGGACACGCTCGGCACCGCTGGGGGAACACGTGCTTCGCGAAACTCTCTCGGATTCGGTCCATGTACGGCTCACCCAGCGCTTCGGTGACGCCGCCGCCGATGATGACGGTGTCGAGACTGAGAACCGTTACCCAGTTGGCGATGGCGACGCCCAGCAGATTGGCGGCCTGGTTGACCACTCGACACATGAGCGCATCGCCCTGGCGATAGGCTTGCGCCAGAGTCTCCGAGCCGATGGTCTTCTGGGGCTCCGGGATCAGCCGATGCAGGATCGAATCAGGGTATTGCGGCATCAGCCGGTGCAGCGCGCGCGACATCCCCGTGCGGCTGCAGCGATCTTCGAGCTTCTGCTCGCCGTTGCCTCGGTCGGGAGCGATGATGGTGTTTCCGATCTCGCCGGCGGTGAAGAAGCTGCCGTGATAGATCCGGCCGTCGAGCACCAGTCCGCCGCCGATGCCGGTACCGATCCAGACGCCCAACATGTCGCCCCGGCCTCGCCCGGCTCCGAGACGATGCTCGCCCCACGCGGCGCCGTTGACGTCGTTGTCCAGCACGATTGGCCGGCCAAGCTCTCGCAGCAGAATGTCGCGTAGCGGTACGTCGGTCCAATTCAGGTTGGGCGCATCGAGAATCACACCGCGTGGGATGTCGATGGCTCCCGCGGCGGCAACGCCGATCGCCGCGAGATCATTCAGCGAGATCCCCGCCTGATCACATGCTTCGTGGATGCCCCTGACGATGTTCTTGATGACGCGGTCTTGGCCCCGGTCCGCTTCGGTCTTGCCCCGGGCTCGGCCAATGATGGTGTTGTCGGCATCGACGACGCCGAACTGCATGTTCGTTGCGCCCATGTCGATGCCGACGACTACGGCGCCGGTGGAGGCTTCGCTCATGATGCGCATCAATATACCCGGCCCAGCGAGCCGGGCTGTCCCCAGC
>JAPUKX010000287.1 GCA_027295435.1 Planctomycetota bacterium
CTAGCACACGGCGCTAAAGCCGCTAGGTTAGCCTGTGAGCCGATACATTCTCAGGCACCCACGGGTAGAGATAACCTACACAACAGCAGCACGCGGCAGATGCGGCGGTAGATGCGCGCCGGGGTATGTTGTTTCGCAGTGGGTGTGCGAAACCCAGGAAGTGCGTGGCCGTGCTTGTTGTACTGCCAAGGAAACGCTAATGGGTAGATTTTCAGGCATAGGCAATTGGTTGAGGGTCCTGAAAAGGGTCTTAGTGAACGGGTAAATGTGCTGGACTGACTGGGCGCACAGTTGACGACAACCGCGCTGGCGCATTGAAAAACCCCGGTTCCAGTGTGGGAAGCGGGGTATAATTCGTACTCCGGAGCAGAAGGTCGCAGGTTCGAGTCCTGCCGCGGATGTTTACCTCGCGTCAATGGACATTGCTGAGTTTCAACGACTGATTCGGGAGCGGTACTACGCGACGGATTCGGCGCGGGGGGCGGCAGGGACGTTCCTGTGGTTTGCCGAAGAGGTCGGTGAACTGGCCAAAGCGATCGGCCAACACGAGCGCGGCGATCCGCCGGCGGCGGATCACGCTGAGTTGGAAGACGAGTTCGCCGATGTGCTCGCGTGGCTGGCTACCCTGGCTAACATCACCGGCGTCGATCTCGACGAGGCGGTGCGGAAGAAGTACGTCGAGGGCGGCGGGCCGAAGGGGACGAAGTGAGAAGAGAGGGGTCAGGAGTCAGGAATCAGGGGTTAGGGGTTAGGGGTTAGGAATTAGGCGTTAGGGATTGGGGGCTGGAGACGGACGGTCCGCCGGCAGAGTGGGCGGCTCATGGGTGATGGCTTGCCGAATTGATGATATTTTCGCCCGGCTGCGGGCCGAGGGTCGCACGGCGCTGATCCCGTTCGTGACCGCGGGATACCCGTCGCTGGAGGTGACGGCCGAGGTGGTCCCCGCCCTGGAGACGGCCGGTGCGTCAATCGTCGAGCTGGGGATTCCCTTTTCCGATCCGATTGCGGACGGCCCGGTGATCGCGGCGTCGATGCACCTGGCGCTGGGGACTGGCGTAACGCCGGGGGGAGTATTCAACGTCGTCGGCCAACTCCGCCAAAACACCAGTGTGGGCTTGGTGGCGATGGTCAGCGATTCGATCGTGCAGCGGATGGGTCCGCAGCAGTTCCTCGCCGACGCCACGGAAGCCGGGTTCGACGGGCTGATCATTCCCGATCTCGACCTGTCCGGCGCCCCCGCCGTGGCTGAGCTTGCGGCCGGGCACGGGATGACGCTCAGCCTGCTGATCGCACCGACCACGCCGGACGATCGCATCGAGCGGATCGTCGGGCATTGCAGTGGGTTCGTGTATGTGCTGGCCCGGGCGGGAATTACCGGTGAGCGTGACACGACGCCGGACATCGCGGCCCGCGTCGAATCGGTCCGCCGGCATACCGATCTGCCAATCGCGGTGGGCTTCGGAATCTCCGAACCGGAGCATGTGTCAGCGGTTACCGAGCTGGCGGACGCGGCGATCGTCGGCTCGGCGATCGTTCGGCGGATGGGCCCCGACGGGGAGGCGGTGTCGGCGGCGGCGAACTTCGCCCGCACGCTGGCCGCAGCTCTGACCAATCACCGTCCATCTGACGCCCTGTAGTCACCGCGTAGCGCAGGGCGTTCGCAGAGATCACGGCAGTGCCGTCAGGACAAGCCCGCGGGCGAAACCCGTCACACCCGATGGAGATGTCGGGCCCGTTTCATACAATATGTTGAGGTTTCAACGTCATCGGCTTGCAAGGCGGCCCAAGTTTGTAATACTCCGCATCTCACTGCTGACCCTGCTCGCAGTTACGCCAGTCGCAAGGAGAGCCGATGACCACTTCGTGCATGGACCACTCAACCGCCGGCACCCCAGCGCCCACCGACATGGATCGCACATCCACGAAAGGCCCGCTGACCGATGTATTCGGCTCACTCACCTTCACCGGTGATGTGATGCTCAAACGTCTGTCCGAGGATGTCTATCGCAAACTTCTGCGGACGATGAAGCAGGGCGTGCCGCTGGACCCGGCCATCGCGAACACGGTGGCCGCAGCCATGAAGGAGTGGGCGCTCGAGCACGGCTGCACGCACTACTGCCATTGGTTCCAACCGCTGACCGGCTCCACCGCTGAGAAGCACGATGCGTTCCTGGCTCCGGACGGCGAGGGTCGGGCGATCGCGAAGTTCTCCGGTGATGAGCTGATTCGCGGCGAACCTGACGCAAGCTCATTTCCATCCGGCGGGATACGCGACACCTACGAAGCCCGCGGCTACACCGCCTGGGATGCGACCAGCCCCGCGTTCATACTCAAGACGAACAGCGGTGCGACACTGTGCATCCCGACTGCATTCGTGTCGTGGACCGGCGAGGCTCTGGACAAGAAAACCCCCCTGCTGCGCTCGATTCAGGCCGTCAGCAAACAGGCGATGCGGATTCTGCGGATCTTCGGCACCGACGAAGGCGTGTCACAGGTCATCACGACCTTGGGCTCTGAACAAGAGTACTTTCTGATCGACGAGGAGTTCTACAACCGCCGGCCGGACCTGCAGATTTGCGGCCGAACGCTCATCGGCGCCCCCCCTCCCAAGGGCCATCAGCTCGACGATCACTATTTCGGAGCGATCGCTGAGCGGGTAATGGCGTTCATGAACGAGGTCGAGCGCCGGTTGTATGAGCTGAGCGTTCCCGTGAAGACGCGGCATAACGAGGTTGCTCCGGGCCAGTACGAGATTGCTCCGGTGTTCGAGAACGCCAACGTCGCGACCGATCACCAGATGCTCACCATGCACACGATGCGCACCTGTGCGCGGCATCACGGGCTGGTTTGCCTGCTGCACGAGAAGCCGTTCGTCGGGATCAACGGCTCGGGCAAGCACAACAACTGGTCGATCGCCACGGACACCGGCGTGAACCTGCTAGACCCGCGGGATGAAGCGCACACGAACATGCAGTTTCTGGTTTTTATCATGGCGGTGGTTCGAGCCATTGATGTGCACGCGGACCTGCTTCGCGCGTCCGTCGCCGGGGCCGGGAATGATCATCGCCTCGGCGCGAATGAGGCTCCGCCTGCGATCATCTCCGTCTACCTTGGTGAGATGCTCAACGACATTCTGGACCAACTGGAGCGCGGAGAGCCCAGGTCCACAAAGACGGGCGGGCGGATGGATCTCGGTGCTCATACATTGCCTCAAATCCCTCGGCACAGTAGCGATCGCAACCGCACCAGTCCGGTCGCGTTCACTGGAAACAAGTTCGAGTTCCGAGCCATCGGCGCAAGCTCCTCGATCGCCTGGCCCAACACTGTGCTCAACACCATCATCGCTGAGTCGTTGGACTTCCTAGCCACCAAGCTCCAAGAGAAAGCGGGCAAAGACCCGACCCCGCAGATCCTCGAAGCCGCAGTCAAGTCCGTGCTCCGTGATGTTGTGCAACAGCACCGCCAAGTCATGTTCGACGGCGACAATTACGACCCCAAATGGCATGACGAAGCGCAGCGGCGCGGCCTGCCAAACCTCCAGTCCACCGTGGATGCTTTGCCGACCTTGAAATCCAAGAAGGCGCTGAACCTCTTCAGCAAGTACCGCGTCTTGAACAACCGGGAACTTCGGGCCCGGGTGGAGGTGCTATGGGACCAATACAACATGATCTTGGGCATTGAGGCCCGGACGATGGTGTCCATGCTCAAGACGCAGGTGATGCCAGCGGCGCTGCGGCATCAAACGGAACTAGCCGAGGCGGTCGCGGCTACACAGGCCGCAGGAGTCGATTGCGAAAACACGCGCGCTGAGCTGCAGGAGCTTGTGGACATGATCGACGAGCTTCGAGGGGCCAACCAGGCCGTCCAACAGGCCGAGACCCACCAGCTCACCGGCTCCCAGCGGCACGCAAGGCATATTCGTGATTCGCTCATTCCGGCAATGGATCGTGCCCGCGCGGCATCTGATGCGCTGGAATCCGTGATCCCCGCCGATCTGTGGACCCTGCCGACCTACGGTGAGATGTTGTTTCTCAGGTAGGGCGACTTCTGGATCACCACCGCCCCCGTAGATGCATGCGGGGCTATCAACTGATATCCCGGCCCCGAATGAGCACCCGGGGCTACCCGTGCTTTGTTCCGTCGCGTCGCTGTGGTATCGTACTGCGCCCCGACGGAATGGAATGCGGAGAACTGCTCGATGGCGGACGCCACCTCCACCACTCCCCAGCCCGCTGGCAAGACCGCCAACAAGGT
>JAPUKX010000288.1 GCA_027295435.1 Planctomycetota bacterium
GGAATGGGCGGTGAGGACCGTGGTACACGCCCGGATGAGCGACCCGGCCAGTGCGGCCATGCAGATGACCGACACCACCACCACGTACATATGGTCGTCAAGCAGGTCGATGAGCTGTTGCATGGCGGTGCTCCTGATTGCCGAGGGGACCGATGTACTTGGAGCGCGGGGGGCGTCCGCTGGTTTACGGCTGCGGCTGTGACGCACGCTCCAGCTGCTCGGTAGCCGCTAAAGCATAGCAGCCCGCGTGGCTCAGACGTGTCCTGAACGTACCGGGGCAAGACACGCCGGCCTCTGCGATTGGCGGGCACCAGGGCCGCTTTTTTGGGCCCGTGAGAGAGAGTTTTGCCTTGCGGCTGCACCCATACTTGCAAGCTCTGTGATTGCTGAAACAATACACCTGTGGTGGCCCCGCTCGGACTTGGGCAGGTTGCCCGGCCTCGCCGAGCACCAGGTGGGAGGCTGTCACGCTACGCTGGGCCCGACGACACTGCTGCGGATGAAGACCCTCGCCCTGTCATTCTTGATCTACTACACCGCGGTGCTGGCGGTGATTGGCATCTACGGGCTGCACCGCTATTGGCTGGTGTGGGTGTTCTGGCGCAGCCGCCGCAGGCGGGGCGAAACTGAACCGACCAAACTGTTTGAACGCCTTCCGCGGGTGACGGTGCAGTTGCCGATGTTCAACGAGCGCCATGTCGCCAAGCGTGTGATCGAGGCGGCGTGCGCGATCGATTATCCGCGCGATCTTCTGGAGATCCAGGTATTGGATGACTCGACCGACGAGTCAGCCCAGATTGCACAGCGTCACTGCGCGCAAATGGCGGCCGCGGGGCACGACGTGCGCTACATTCACCGCACGAATCGCGCGGGTTTCAAAGCTGGTGCGCTGGCCAACGGGCTCAAGTCGGCCAAGGGCGAGTTTATCGCCGTCTTCGACGCGGATTTTGTTCCGCCGACCGACATCCTGCAACGGACGATTCATCAATTCAGCGATCCGCAGATCGGCATGGTGCAGACGCGCTGGGCGCACCTGAATCGCGATGACTCCATCCTGACGCAGGTTCAGGCGATGGTCCTCGACGGGCACTTCATCGTTGAGCAGACGGCCCGGGCCAGCACAGGGCGGTGGTTCAACTTCAACGGCACCGCCGGTATCTGGCGGGCCAGCTGCATTGAAGACGCCGGCGGTTGGCAGCACGACACGCTGACTGAGGACACCGACCTTTCGTATCGGGCGCAGCTCAACGGCTGGCGCTTCAAATATCTAGGGGATGTGACTTGTCCGGCGGAAGTCCCTCCAACCGTCAGCGCGTTCATGGGCCAGCAGCATCGCTGGAATAAGGGCCTCACCCAGACGGCGATCAAGCTCCTGCCTCGAATCATGAGGAGTGACGCCCCGCTGGCGACGAAAGTGGAAGCGTTCTTTCACCTCACGGCGCCTGTGCCGTATGTGGCTGTGCTGCTCCTGGTGGTGCTGGCCTTGCCGGCGCTGTTCGTCGCGACGCCGCTGTACGAGGTTCGCGTGCTGGCTGTGCTGAGCGTGGGCAGTCTGTGCTTGGTGCTGGGCACCGTTGCGGCATGCACATTCTGCGTCGTGTCGCAATGCGCTCAGAAGATCAGCTTCTGGCGGACGATTCTGCGACTACCTGCGCTGATGGCGATCGGGGTGGGCATCAACGTCCTCAATACCAAGGCCACCGTCGAGGCGCTTCTCGGGCGGCAAAGCCCGTTCGTCCGCACGCCGAAGTACGCCGGCGGGCATGAGAGTGATCCCGATCCGGTCCTGAACGGTCGCCGTCGGAGGATTCCCAGCGGGCTCATTGAATTGGGGCTGGCGGGGCTGATGCTGGCCTGCGTGGCGATCAGCATTTCCCGCCCTTATGTGGTGGTTGGGGTGCCGTTTCTGCTCTTGTTCGCAGCTGGATATCTGGCCATCGGCGTGCCGAGTCTGCGCCAGTCGTTTGCCAGGCGGCCTCGATCACGGATCTCACCGACGTGAACTGCCCCGGCAGGGTTGCTGCACCGTCAGCTATCGCTATAGCCGACAATCCCTATGGCAGGATGATCTCGGGCTCGCCAGGGCGCGGCTGGCGAAGCATGCGCACCGCGGCGTCCGCTCGCCAGATCGTCCATGCCTGGCCGGCCGGGCGCAGACTCAGATACAACTCCCACTGATCGAGCCCTCTCGCGGTGACCAGATACGCTGTGCCGTGAAGCTCATAGTGGGCCGGCTGGGCGGCATCGGCGACAAAGCGAATCTGGTCGGACCGGCCGGACCGATTCAGCCCATCGGCGAGGCGCCGGCGAAGCGACGCGAACTCCCGCTGCGAGCAGTGACTCTGATTGCGAAGTCGGTCCACGCAAACCCGCGTCTCGCCGCCGGGCGCCCTCGCTGGACTATCGAGGCTGGCCAGGATCGAACGGACAAGTGCATCGGCGCCTGGATCGGTTGGGTGTGCACCCACCTGCGGGATCTGTAGCTCTGCCCGGGTTTCCGCGGGGCTGGGTTCGCCTCCGGCCGTCCCACCAAACGCGTGCGAGATTTGAGCCGGCATGACATTTCCGCCCGCGGCCACCAATTCGATCATCCTCTGTTCGCATGCGGCTGCCACCGAGACCACCAACAGACCCGACATGATGGGCCAGGTAGACCGCCGCACCCTCTCTCTGGTATTGATCCACGGTCGGATCATGGTGACAAACCTTTGCGTCCGTGCGGATTATCGACTGGCCTATTGTCCGGCCGCTTGCCGATGAACCTTGCCGCGACCACCCCCAACGGAGACCCCTGAATGATCAGCAAGAGCCAGATTATTGATGCCATCCAGCAAGTCAATCAATCCGCGCGAAGCGATTGGCTGGATATTTTCGACATATCTGCTCTACGTCGATATCTCGACCATTTGCAATTGACGCTCGAGCCTCGCGGTCGGGGCAGCATCTGGATCAGACAGGGTGATACCCCGGCGGTCGTGACCCGCGAGCCGATCCCGTAGGCTGCGCCTGTGGGCTGCGAGGGGTCTCCGTGGAGACACCCTCGACGTGTGGCCATTGGGTGATTGCACGCGGCAGCCGGCGGCGGCGAGTTATTGCAGGTCCCGGCCGGCATTCGGAGGATACCGATCATCCCCAGCGGCAGGACTCTGAGGCGACGTCACCTGGTCCAGCCGCCGCTTCAGCAGACGAACCCGAAGCAGTGATCGGACACGGGTGATCAACTCCAACTTGTTCACCGGCTTGGTGATGAAGTCGTCGGTGCCGCATTCGACCGCCCGCTCGCGGTCGCCCACCTCGTGCAGCGCGGTCACCATGATCACGACGATGTCGCGCGTGCTGGGGCTCGACTTGATCTTCTGACACAGCTCGAAGCCGGACATCCTCGGCATCATCACGTCCAGCAATACCAAGTCGGGCGGATCTTCGTCGATCGAGTCAAACGCTTCCACCCCGTCGCGAGCGCTGCGGAGACGGCACGGCAAGCTCTCCAGATAAGCCTGCATCAACTCAACGTTCTGAAGGTTGTCATCGACCAGCAGAATCGACGCCTCGGCCAGGTCCGTTTGATCGAGGTCTGAGGCGTCGGGCTGTGACGCTGCGATGGCGGGGGGCTTGGTCATGGTGGTGTGCCTGGGGGTGCCGGCAACGAGCTGCAAAGCTCATCGAGTCGCTCAGCCAGTTGCCGCAACGGTTCGGCGTCAATCAGGGTCCAGGCCGACGATCTGCTCAGATCACGCAACCGACGGCGAAGGGCCTCCACATCCTGGGGGTAGTCAACATCATGCCACGCGGGCAACGTCCGGACGGTCAATCCCCGCCCAGTCGCCCGTTGACAGGTCTGATCGTACACGCGATCGCCACCCCAGTCGATCCCCTGCAACAGGACCGGATGGTGTTGACGGGCTGCCAGCGTCCAATACCCCCCGTCGCCTGCCGGGCCAACGGCGACATCGCATCGGGCCAGGGCCGGGGCGATCTCGCCCAGGGCCGCATCCGGAACATCGGGGCAATCACCCCCGAAGAACGCAATCGGTCGAGGGGTCTCGATGAGCCCCCACACGCGGTTGAGCCGTTCGCCGAGGTCTCCGCTGCCCTGGTTGACGACGGGAGCTGAGGCGACGCCGAGCCGCGTGGTCAGCTTCGCGCCGCACCCATCGGGGCTGACCGCCAGCACCAGCCACCCGGAGGCGCTGAGCCGTTGGGCGGTGCAGCGAAGCATCGCCCACGCCAATTCAGCCGCGATCGCGCGGCTGTACCCCTGGCCGCTGACCAGCCGGGTCTTGACACGGCCGGGCTCCGGCATTCTTGCCATCAGCACTGCGGTTACGTCACCGAGCATGCGGGTCATATCGCGTCCATCTTTCTGGATCATCTGGGCCGACCAGGCCGAGATCCACCCCTCGTCTGGTCACAGCTTGTGATGCTGCAATTTCAATGGAGCCGGCGCCCAATGTCGCCCCGGCCGGCGAAAGATTCAAGTGGGCGATGGGCCTAGGATCGGTATGGCACACCAGCGCACGGCCGATCGATCGATCTCCCCGGGACGCTGCCAGGTGGGAACAGGCAATAGGAACGCGTATCGATGCTCTTTACCATAGGCCATAAACGAATCGCCTGGGAGGACCGCTTCAATCGCCCCACGGTCGGGAAGCTTCGGGCAGCCTTGGACACGGAGTCGACCGCGCTCTTCGACCGGTTCCGCGGCCGCGTGATGGCACTCAACGGGGTCACGGAAGATATTGCCTGGCATGGTGAATGTTGGCGGTGGACGATCGAGTATCACACCGACCACAGCGACGATCCCCTGGCCGTCGTCGTGCCCTCGCCAGCCGATCTGCAATTGGCGGTTCCGATGGAACGTGGGTTCGCGCGCTCGCTTCCCACCCGGCGAATGAAACGTACGCTGCGCGACGGGCTCGAGCTCGCCCAAGACCCGTTCGACACGCGTTGGGGGGTGTGGTCGATACAGGCCGAAGGCCTGCTCCACGACGTGGTGGATCTGATCGAGCGGAAGTTGCGCCACCTCAATCGCCAGGCGAAATAGATCGACCGCTGCATGCTTGATGTGCTCGCCACCGACGCGCGCAAGAAAGCCCAGGGAAAGCTTTCCCTGGGCTTTGGCTCATCACTCATCACTCATTGTTGGTCACCTTTGACTCTTGATTTTCGTTCTACTGGCATGTTCCGCAGGGGTTGCCGCCGGCGACGGAGCACCACTCGGCCAGCAGCTTCGCCAGGTCGAACGCATCCACGCAACCGTCGGGGGCGTTGCCCACACCGGAGATGTCCGCGATGGCGAGATTCGCCGGCGTGCAGTTCTCGCAGGGCGGGCTTGGCGGGTTCAGATCGTTGACGGCGGAGCACCACGCCCCGAGCATGGCCCCGAGGTCAAACGCGTCAACGCATCCATCGGGCACATCGCGCGGGCCGGTGATATCGGCTGGGAAGGCGGGAGCGCCAGCAGCATCAAAGATGTAAGCTGAACCGGAAGAGCTGCCATTGTCATCATCAGCTCGTGCGCCAACGATGATGGTGTCGTTGTCCAATGTAACGGCTGCGCCAAAGTTATCGTTGTTGCCAGCATCAGATTGCAGCAGCTTGGCATGCTCCAACCAGATTCCATTGTCATCGCGTTTGAAGATGTGTGCGGCACCACTGGGAGCATCATGGCTGGCTCCGACAACAAGCGTGTCGCCCTGGATAGCTACAGAAGCGCCGAAGTT
>JAPUKX010000289.1 GCA_027295435.1 Planctomycetota bacterium
AGTCAGCGGGTCCATATGAGGAGCCTGTGCGGGCCGGGTAACTCTATCGAGGTCAGGATGGCTCATATCGCCTCGCGTGCGTTCACGCCGAGACAAATGCCTCCAAGCCCCAAGCGTCAAGCGTCAAGCCTTCAGCGGGCCTCTACTTGGGCTACACTATCGGCCGATGTCACGGCGTGTCGTCATCACCGGCCTGGGGCCGATCACAGCGTTCGGTGTCGGCATCGAACCGCTGTGGCGGGCGATGGTTGAGGGCCGCTCGGCAATTGCGCGCATCGACCGCTTCGACCCCTGCGGATTCGTGTGCAAGATCGCTGCCCAGCTCAGCGCCGAGTTGTTCGACGTTCGCAAGGTCGTTCCCAGGAGCTATCGCAAGGCGACGAAAGTGATGTGCCGCGACACCGAGCTGGCGGTCGGCGGGGCCGCAGCAGCGGTCGAAGATGCCGGCTTGGTGACCAAAGCGGTTGATCCCGACGCCGAGCCGACCATCGCTTCGCCGCGCCTGGGTTGTCACATCGGGGCGGGGCTCGTTGCGGCCGATGTGAATGAGCTCGCCGCGGCGCTGTGGACCAGCCGGACCGACTCAGGCGAGTTGGATTTGCGCCACTGGGGCCGTAGCGGTATGCAGAACCTCACGCCGCTGTGGCTGCTGAAATATCTGCCGAACATGCTGGCCTGTCACGTCACGATCATCCATGATTGCCAGGGCCCCAGCAACACGATCACCTGTTGTGAGGCGAGCAGCGGGCTGTCGATCGGCGAGTCGATGCGAGTGATCCAGCGCGGCGCAGCCGACGCCTGCCTCTCGGGTGGTGTCGAATCCAAGGTGAATCCGATGGCGTTCCTTCGCCAGCAGTTTGCCCGGCGGTTGGCCACCACCGGCAACGGTGAGAGCCCCCAAGAAGTGGTGCGGCCGTTCGATGTCGCCGCCCGCGGAACGATCATCGGCGAAGGCGGTGGGATCATCATCGTCGAGGCGTTGGAGGTCGCCGAGAATCGCCGCGCAACACCCTATGCCGAGCTGCTGAGCTTCGCTTCGACGCAATCGTATTGCCCCGACACGATTGGCTTGGAGATCGAATCAGATGGTCGTGGCCTTGCCGATGCGATCGAGATCGCGCTTCAGCAGGCCGAGACGAACGCAAGCGACATCGATGCGATCGTTCCGCTCGGTTCAAGCATTCCACACGTTGACCAGGCGGAGTCGGCGGCGATCAAGCGCATCTTCGGTCCCCGCGCCGCGTCCATCCCGCTGATCACCACCGTGCCCAACGCCGGCAACTGCAACGCCGGAGCGGGAACGGTCGCGGTTGCGGTCGCCGCGATGGCTCTGAAAGCCCAGAAGCTCCCCGCCAGGCTCAATTGTGAGGTCGCTGACGGCCTCGATGCCGGCGCGTGCTCCTCGCGCAATGTCGCCCTGAGTCACATCCTCGTGTTCAGCACAAGTCAGGGCGGACAGAACGTGGCATTCGTGTTGGGGCGAGTGATGAGCGATGAGTGATCGGAGACGACTAATCTGTTTCGCCGCCGGGCTTGCCCCGGCGCTACTCCAGCCGAATCAAACTTCGCGATGAGTACACAAACGAGCCCACCGCGCGTCGTCATCACCGGCATGGGCTGGATCACGCCGCTGGGGCATGATCTGCCGAGCGTGTGGTCGAATCTGATCAACGGTCAATCGGGCGTAACGCAGATCGAGCGCTTCGATGCTGCTACGTTCCCGACATCCTTTGCCGCTCAAGTGCGCGACTACGACTTTCGAAAATACCTGCGTGATCCGGCTTTGCACAAACATGCAGCGGTGAACACGCAGTTTGCGCTTGGTGCGGCCCGCCAAGCGTGGGACCAGGCTTGTTTAGGAGCGGCGCCCGGGCTCGACGGTCGTCGGGTGGGCATCTATCTGGGGGCGGGCGAAGGGGTGTTGGATTTTGACGCCTACGCGCGCGTTGACATCGCGTCCTGGGACCCCGAGCAAGACGCCATCGACACGCCCCGGTGGGCTCAGGCGGCCGGCGAGCTGATGGACCCCTGGCGTGAGATCGGCCAGGAGCCGAACATGCCGGTGAGTCATCTCGCGCGGGAGTTCGGCATCCGGGGCCCGGCATACAACTGCCTCACGGCCTGTGCCGCCAGCACCCAGGCGATCGGTGAGGCGTGCGATATTCTGCGGCGCGGCGACGCCGATGTCATGGTCTCGGGCGGCACCCACACCATGATCCACGTGCTGGGGGTGACCGGTTTTATCCGCCTCACCGCGCTGTCCAAGGGCACCGATGACATCACGCGAGTCTCGCGGCCCTTCGACCGCAGGCGCAGTGGCTTCGTCATGGGTGAGGGATCGGGGATCGTTATCCTGGAAACGCTTGACCATGCGCGGGCCCGCGACGCCACGCCGATTGCTGAGATCATCGGGTACGGCTCCACCGCTGATGCCTTTCGCATCACCGATATGCATCCCGACGGCCGTGGACCAGCCGCGGCCGTCATCGAGGCTCTTAACCAGGCGGGTATTGACCCGCGGGCCACCGACGAAGATGGCCGGCCTCCGATCCACTACATCTCCGCGCACGGC
Organism: Planctomycetota bacterium; assembly: GCA_027295435.1. GTDB lineage: Bacteria > Planctomycetota > Phycisphaerae > Phycisphaerales > SM1A02 > JADFFQ01. Next base: position 2,573 of record JAPUKX010000289.1, read on the forward strand.
ACCGGCACGCAGGAGAACGATTCCATCGAGACGTTGGCGATCAAGAGCGTCTTCGGCGACAACGCGCCGAAGATTCCCATCAGCTCGACCAAGTCGATGATGGGGCACCTGATCGCCGCCGCCGGGGCCGTCGAGCTGATCGCCTGCGTCCTGGCGATTCAGCATCAGATGCTTCCCCCGACGATCAACCTCCACGAACCCGACCCCGAACTTGACCTTGATTACGTGCCCAACGAGGCCCGCCGGGCGAAGGTGGACGTGTGCCTTTCCGACTCGTTCGGCTTTGGCGGTCAAAACGACACGCTGATTGTGCGAAGGTATGAGGCTTGAAGCTTGAGACTTGAGACTTGCAAGCAATAGCCTCGCCCGGAAGGGCGAGGGGTGTGCGCTTCGATCTCGCTTCCCCGCGGCCTCCCGGCACGCGGCTATTGCGATTACTCATCCCTCATCCCTCATCGCTGCCTGCTCCAGCAGCGCGATGACCTCAGCGTCACTGGTCTGGAAGAAGTCGGCGTAGAATGCGCCAACGGCGCCGAACGCGGAGGGAGTGTGGAGGCAGACCAGCTGGTCGACTTCCGCTCGAAGTGATTCAGCGACCTCGGGCGGAGCGACGGGGACCGCTAAGACGATTCGATCCAGGGCACTTCGACGAAGCGCTTGAACACC
>JAPUKX010000029.1 GCA_027295435.1 Planctomycetota bacterium
CACCATGTGCAGGTGTTCCACGGCGCCAATGCCCTCTGATCCCTGTCGGAATCCGGAACGCACGGAGTCCTGGCTCTCACGTTCTTGGTGGTACTGGTCTGTCCTTCAACGGCGACGGTCCCGGGGCGCCGGGATCGGCATCCTCGACCTGCTCTCGCTGCTTGCGAACTGGGGCCCGTGCCGGTGACCGTGGCACGGCCGGTTTGCCTGAAGGCCTCGCGCTCGGTCTCCCACCAGGGTTTTGTGAGGAACAGCCCGCCATAGGAATCAGAGGCTCGTTGGCCGCCGCTTCGGCTATCTGGTGCCTCATACTCGGTGGTGGCTACAATCGAATCGGCTAGCGTGATCTTCCTGCTGGTCATGGAGGGTCGATACCTACCGACTTGACGGGGCAGATCGCCGGCGCCCGGAGGATGGTGCCGGGGCGAAAAGACGATTGTTGGAAAGGAGCGTTTCAGATGAACCGGATCTGGCTTTCAGCTGTGCTGGCGACCAGCCTCTTCAACGGGCCCGTTTATTCTGCCGATACGACCTTCCATTTCATGCAGATCGAGCAGGTGATCGGTGGGGTGAACGGCGACACCACCGCCCAGGCGATCCAGTTGCGAATGCGGAGCAGCTTTCAGGGCTCTGTATCGTTTGCACGGCTCCGGGTGTGGGATGCACAGGGTCTGAATCCGATGGTGGTGATCAACTTCGGCCAGAACGTCGCCTTGGCGGGTTGCGGCCGGCGGGTCCTGATCACCAGCCCGAACTTCAACTCGTTGACCACCCCCATTGCGATCCCTAACTTCACCATGACCAACCTGATTCCACCATCATATCTCCCGGCCGGCTCCATCACCTTCGAGAACAACTTCGGAACGATCATCTACTGGCGGCTGAGCTGGGGCGGCGCCAACTACACTGGATCGAACGCCGGGTCGTGCACAAATGACGACTCTATCTGCCCGGGCCCTGGTGACTTTGGCCCGCCGTGGCCCGACCCGCTGCCGTCTGGCGGTTGTCAGGCGCTGCAGTTTCAGGGCGCCTGTAATGCGCTCAGCACGACCAACGCCGACGACTACGCCTTGACCAACCGAGCGGCGGTGTTCACGAACAACGCCAACATCAGTTTTACAGTAAGCGTGACCCCGTGCTGCGGAAACGGCGTGCCTGAACCCGGCGAGGATTGCACGAACTGCCCGGCCGATGTCACCTGCCGGCCCGGCACTGAGTGCATCGCCGGCGTGTGTGAGCCGCTGCCTAACACCGCCGACATCTCCGGTCCGCTCGGCCCCGGCTTCCCCGACGGATGCGTTGACGCGTTCGATCTGGGGACGCTGCTGGGTGCGTGGTGCTCCGCTGCGAGCGACCCAGACCCGCCCGACGACGTAGACCCCCCTTGCGAGGGTTGCACCTCCCCGAACTTCGCCCTGGCGGACATCGCCGGACCGGGTAGCCCGCCCAACAACCCACCCGATGGTTGTGTGGACGCGTTCGACCTGGGCAAGCTGCTGGCCAACTGGTGCTCCGTCGCCGGCGGCAACCCATGCGGCACCTGTCAGTGAGGGGGAAGCCGAAGATCAAGAGTCAGATTCAAAAGTTCAAAGTCATAATAGGGGGCCGGCCAATCAAAACGGAATGCCATTTGTGTGCGCGGGCGGAATGATGGTCTCACGCGGCGATGCGCAGATCATCGTAGGCGACGTTTCGCGCTCGGCCGGAGCGCTTGGCGGCGTACATCGCTTCATCGGCGCGTCGGAGCAGCTCCTGCGGCTCGGCGACGTTGCTCGACCGTGCCAATGCTGAGGTTGGGCCGGCTCGGCTGCCCGGCCAGGGCATCTGGGTAAAGGACGAGCTGATGTGTCCGGCAAGTGGTCAAGCAGTCCGGTCACCACAACGCCGATGCCTGCGGTGATCCCCAGGAGACCAGCCAGAACCCACAAACGGGCCGTCAGATCCGCCCCAGCCTTCGCGGGTTGGCGCCTGATTGTACGGTTTGACATATCCCAGCCGGCCAGGCGTGAAAGGTGTTGAGCACAGGGCGAGTCGAGGGTTCGGGCATCCCTCGAATCGGCCCAAAATGCGGGAGACTTTGCCGGCAAATCCGCACCTTGGGTTGGGCGGTCACGATTCCGGCGGACCTGTCTGCGGCGTTGGTTGAGAACCTTGCGTTGGATGCGCCTGCTTCACCTTGATCAGATACAAGTTCCGGCTGTAGACAAGCCAGCCTACGGCCTGGCCGAGGATGCCGATCGGCTCTCGACGCCCAATAAAGTAGATCATGAGCATGCTGGCCCCCAGCAGGCTGCACCACCAGAAGAGGATCGGCATGACCGATGCCTGCTGACGCTCGGCGGCAATCCACTGGATGATCCAGCGTCCGAAGAAGACGACCTGCGCCGCCAGACCAAGCAGAAGCCACCAGGCTTCCCAGGTCTGATTCACATCGAGCCACTGTTGCACCCAGTTGCTCGGGGACGACTGGCCGCTGGACTCACCGAGACCGGCGGCGATCAGAGCAGCGTTCATCATGTCGTGGCCTTGTCTCGATCCGCGGTAGAGGTGGAAATGGTTGGAGAGGCCGGCGATTCGATCTCTTCACATCGAACGGGCCGGCGACGGTTGCGCATCCATCGCACGGCGAAGCAGTCGATCAATCCCGGAATCGCCCGGTCTCGTATGCCGTACTTGGTGGTGCCGGCGGTTCGCGGGCGATGGTGCACCGGCATTTCAACCACGTTGTATCCCAGTTGTCGGGCGGTGAGGGGAATGAATCGGTGCATCCCGCGAAACTCCAGCGGCAGAGCCAGAGCGACCTCACGCCGTATCACACGAAGCGAGCATCCCGTGTCGCGGATGGTGTCACCCAGCAGCCATCGGCGGAACAGGCGTCCGACCAGAGAGCTCACCTGACGAAGCTGGTTGTCGCGACGGTCGAATGAACGGTCGCCCTGGACCATGTCGGCCCCGCTGCTTTGGAGTATCTGGAGCATTGCCGGAATGTCCGCCGGGTCGTTTTGGCAGTCGGCATCGAGCAGCGCGATCAGCTCGCCGCAAGCCGCCCGGAACCCCGCATGGAATGCCGCTGATTGACCGAGACCCCGATCTGCCGGCGTTCCAACCATGCGCAGCACTCGAAGTCGATCACAACGGGTGAGCAACTGCTTGAGCATGGCGAGGGTGCGGTCGGTCGAGCCGTCATCAACGATGATGATCTCGTAGCCGAGCTGCGTCGTTTCGAGCGCAGCGACGATCTGCTCGACAAGTCGGGCCACGTTGCCCTGCTCATTGTGGGCAGCGGCGACCACCGAAAGCGCGATTGGCTCGGATGTATCGGCCATACCCTCAGCGTAGCACATCGGACTGACTTGGTCGGTTGAGCCGGCGATTGCGACAGCTGCCCGAGCCCCGATGCGGCCGAATCGCTTGGCCGGTGCCGCACCTCGGACGCCCGTTGTTCGTACAATGCCCAAGCCGCAACGGGTGAGAAGCGATGACCGCAACCGAGACGAGCGAGGTCATGGCCGCGAGCCAATCAGCACCTTCTGAACGCGGGGTCCGCCGAGATATCGCCACGCTCGTCACGGGGGCCGGTGGCGAGGTCGGCCACGGGCTAATTGCGGCGCTTCACGCAGCTGGGCGCAAAGACATCATTGCGATCGACATTCGGGCGTTGGACGACAGACAGCGGGGGCTATGCCGCGAGACCTATGTCGGCGACATCTGCGAGACGGCGTTGCTTGGACGTCTCCAGTCCATGTACGAGATCACCGAGGTCTACCATCTTGCTGCGTTGCTCAGCACTCGAACGGAGTTTGTGCCCGAGGCAGCCCACGCAGTCAACGTCGGGGGGATGTTCAATCTGCTGCGCCTGGCCGCCGACCAGGCCCGCTCGCACGGCAAGCGCGTCAGGTTCATGTTCCCCAGCTCGATCGCGGTGTATGGGCTGGGCGACCTGAAGGCCAAGAACCGGGCCGGGGCGATCGGCGAGGATCAGTACCTCCAACCCACGACGATGTACGGCTGCAACAAGGTGTACTGCGAGAACCTCGGCCGATATTACGCCCGTCATTACCGCCAGCTTGCCCAGGATCGGATGGACCACATTCTCGACTTTCGCTGTATTCGCTTTCCCGGCCTGATCAGTGCTGAGACCGTCCCTTGCGGGGGGACCAGCGATTTTGCGGCCCAGATGGTCCATGCTGCCGCCGAAGGCAAGCCGTATGCCTGTTTTGTGCGCCCCGACACCCGCATGGCGTTCATGACGATGCCCGATGCGATCGAGGCGTTCCTGCGGCTGGCCGGTGCGGACGCGGGGCATCTGAGCCGTTGCGTGTACAACGTGACGAGCTTCAATCCTTCGGCCGCCGAGTTTGCCGACATGGTGCGCGAGCATTTTCCTGCCGCCCGGATATCCTTCGAGCCCGACCCGCAGCGCCAGGCGATCGTGGACTCCTGGCCGGTGGATGTGGATGACACCGCCGCCCGCACTGATTGGGGTTACTCGCCCAGGCACGACCTCCGCAGCGCGTTCGAGCAGTACCTGGTCCCGAATGTCACGGCGCGGTACGCAAAGCGTCGGGCTTGATCCAGTCAAATGGCACTGGCGGTAGCCCGCGTCGTGTATTGTGGACCTCGATGTATTGATTTGCCGCATGCAGCGCGTCACCATCGAACAGAAACACCTTCCAATAGCCGGCCGTCCAGATGCGCGACCGGCTTCGGTCTCCCTTCAACAACACCGAGCTTGTTCGACTCTTGATTCGGCCGACGACCTGCCCGATTTCGTCACGCATCCGCCCAAACAGCAGATGCACGTGGGTGGGTTCTATGACGGCGCCGCAGATCGTCCACATAGCCCCGGGCATGCCCGGGGCTAAATGGGCGCCGATCACTTCTGCGACCGTCTCGATTTCGCCATCTGTCAATACCTTTGGCGACTCCTTGATCAACATCCGGGCATGCCTGTAGGTGGCCGCATCGGGCATGTTCAGCCGCCTGCTCGCTTGCTTCATGCGGCCGTAGAAATCAAACAGCGGCGACCAATGCCCGGGCTTGCGCGGATCACTTGGCAGCCACGTCCCGTAGGTGGTCCAGATGACATGGATGCCGCGCGTCGTACGCACCGCGGGATCATACTTCAACCGCCCGACACCAAGCGGTGGGCCGTTGCTATACTCGAGCCGAACGCGCATCCATCTGGCGAGATTTGACGATGACGACAGTGACCGGCGTCTCGGGAAGGGGCCTATTTACCAACCGCACTGATGAGGTCTTGGCCCAACTCAAGGATACCGGGCAGCTCAAGGTGCTTCAGACCATTGAAGGGCCGATGGATGCCACGGTGAAACTCCGCGGGTACGGCGACGTCGCGTGCTTCTGCTCCAACAACTATCTCGGCCTCGCCAACCATCCCGAGGTCAAGCGTGCCGCGATCGAAGGCATCGAGAAGTACGGGGCTGGCACCGCGTCGGTCCGTTTCATTTGCGGAACGTTCGAGCCGCACGAGAGGCTCGAACGGACGATCGCCAAGTTCCTCGGCGTGGAGGCGGCGTACAGCTTCGTCTCGTGCTGGACCGCCGCCGAGGCGCTCTTCCCCACACTCTGCGAGCCGGGCGACATCATCATCTCCGATGAGCTCAACCACGCCTGCATCATCGACAGCATGCGGCTGGCCGTGGGCATCAAGAAGGGCGTGCACCGCACTGTCTTCAAACATAGTGATATAGGCGCGGCGCGCGAGGCATTGGACAAAGCACGCAACAACCCCGAGGTCAGCGGCGCCATGTGGGTCGTCACGGACGGCGTGTTCTCCATGGAGGGTGATATCGCGAAGCTCCCTGAACTGCGAAAGCTATGCGACGAGTTCAACGCCCTGCTGGTGGTCGACGACTCGCACGGCACGGGCGTGATGGGACCCACCGGCCGGGGCACGCACGAGCACCACGGCATGCCCGGCGACGCAATCGATTTCTATGCGGGGACACTTGGCAAGGCTCTCGGCGGCGGGGCGGGCGGGTACCTGGCCGGGGCCAGGCGCGGCATTGACATCATCATCCAGCGTGGCCGGCCGACGCTGTTTTCCAACGCCCTGCCCATCACCATCGCCTGCTCAGCCAATAAGGCGATCGAGATCCTGATGCGCGAGCCGCAGCGCGTCGCGAAACTGCGCGAGAACGTTGCCTATGCACGCGAAGGCATTGCCGCCGTCGGGTTTGAAGTGCTCGAATCGCCCACCGCGATCTGCCCGATCATCGTCGGCGACACCGCCAAGGCGATCTCGATGAGCAAGCGCTTGCTGGAAAGGGGCGTCTTCGTCATCGGCTTCGGCTACCCCGTCGTGCCGGAGGGCACCGCCCGCCTGCGGGTGCAGATCTCCGCGGCGCATGAGAAGGAGCATCTCGATCAGCTCATAGCGTGTTTGGAG
>JAPUKX010000290.1 GCA_027295435.1 Planctomycetota bacterium
AAACGCCTCGCGCCTGGCCTGCTCATCCCAACCCAGCACCTCCAGCAAGTCGAACCCGTCGCGCCGCGGGGCATACGCCGGCTGCACCGGGGCGCTGCGGCTGCGCTGCGTCGGCTGATTGTGCGGGCACACCTCCTGGCAGATGTCGCAGCCGAAGATCCAATCGCCCATCGGTTCGTGATACCGCTGGTCGATCACGCTGCGGTGCTCGATGGTCAAGTAGCTGATGCATCTGGTCGCATCGACCGAGAACGGGGTGATCGCATCCGTCGGGCATGCGTCAATGCAACGCGTGCATTCTCCGCAGGGATCAGTATCGCTCGGTTGGGAAGGCGTCAACTGAACCGTGGTAATGATCTGCCCCAGCAGCAGGTAACTCCCCACGCCAGGTTCAATCAACAGCGTGTGCTTGCCGACGGCCCCGAGGCCGGCCCGTTGGGCGTGCTCGCGCTCCAGCACGGGAGCGGTGTCCACGCAAACGCGAAACGTCTCGCCTGGAAACTGCCTGGCCAGCTCATCAGCGAGCCGGCGAAGTCGCTTGCTCATCACCGCGTGATAGTCCTCACCGCGCGCGTAGCGGGCAATGCGGCCACGCGGGCCGACCTGCGGCGGGTCAGGCCTGCCGTTGTGATATCGGTCCGCGACACAGATGATCGACTTCGCACCCGGCACCATGTTCCGCGGATCGATCCGCTGTGAGGTGTGTTGGGCGAGATAGTGCATCTCGCCGTGCTTGGCTTGCGAAAGCCACTGCCGTAACTGCGGCTCATACCGCGTCGGCTCAGCCGGCGCGATGCCCGCCAGGGCGAAGCCCAGCTCATAGCACCGATCAAGCACTGCACGTGTTGCCTGCTGCATCGTGTTCACCGCCCGGCCGAGCCGCTCATCTTGGCGTTTGAGCGCCGCGACGTTCTGATGTTCCTATTCCACCCGCTCCAAGGGCGCGAAGTCGAGGATCAGCGTCTTTGTGCCGCCTGTCGAGAACGCCACGCGAGCGCTAACCCCCGCTGCACGCGGCATGATCGACTCCACCCGCCCCAGGCCGAACTTCGGATGGCGCACAATGGAACCGACCGGAAACTCCACCGCACCATCGCGCTCGTCATCCAGCCGCGCACCCTCGCCTGCTTGGTCCGACAAGACAATCGATTCGGCGGGCAGCTCGCGGAGGAAACGACTCTCGATCGTCGGCTCCCGGATGCCCCGGTGCGTTCGGAGGGCGGCCCGGCTCAACTGCAAGCGGCGCTTGGCGCGGGTGATGCCTACAAAGCACAACCGCCGCTCCTCCTCCAGCTCATTGTCGCTGTCGGCCGCCCGGACGTGCGGAAGCAGATTCTCCTCCAGGCCGATCATGGCCACCGCCGAGAACTCCAGCCCCTTGGCGGTGTGGAGCGTCATCAACGTCACCGTTCCCCGCTGCGGATCAACCAGGTCCGCATCGCTGACCAGGGCGACCGATTCCAGAAAGGCCGTAAGCAGGTCCAACAGTCGGAGCTCCGACCGTTGCTCATCAGCCGGCGGCGCGACGAACTGCGCCGCGGCGCTGATCAGCTCTTCGAGGTTCGCCAGGCGCTGCTGGTCTTCCTCCGTTGGTGATTGTTGATAGGCCGACTCCAGGCCGGATTCACGGATCACCTGCTCGACAAGCCTCGCCAGATGCTCTGAACCGGCCAAGGCCCTCGGGACCTCGCCGACCGCAGCCTTACGGCATCCTTCAAGCATCTGCACGAACTTGGTGATCGCATTGACCGCCCGCGCGGTCAGACCGGTCATGTCGCCCGCCCGCCGCAGCGCTTCGAGCAACCGAAGCTGGCCATCGATGGCAAACAGCTCGACCTTCTTGAGCGTGGTCTTGCCGATGCCGCGGCTCGGTGTGTTGATGATTCGTCGCAAACACACCTCGTCGTTTGGGTTGGCTATTACGCGCAAGTACGCCAGGGCGTCTTTGATCTCTTTGCGGTCATAGAAGGCCGTGCCCCGCGCAATCACGTAGGGAATCTCGGCAGTGCGCAACGCCTCTTCGAGCACACGGCTCAGCGCATTGACGCGGTAGAGCACCGCCATCTCCTTCCAGACAACCCCGTGCTGCTCGGATTGACCTCGCAGGAAGTCCGCCACCAATACCGCTTCATGTTGCTCGTCGCGGCAGATCACGACCGCCGGGCGCTCGCCGGGGCCGAGCTCGGTGTAGAGGCGCTTGCTCTTTCGCCGTTTGTTGTGTTCGATCAATCCTGCGGCCGCGTCCACAATATGCCCGGTGCTGCGAAAGTTCTGGCCCAACGGCACGACTTTCGCCATCGAATACTGCTGCTCGAACTCCAGGATGTTGCTGATGTCAGCGCCGCGCCAGCCATAGATCGACTGATCCGGATCGCCCACCACGCAGATGTTGCCGTGGGACGCGGCCAGCGTGTGCGCGATCACGAACTGCGCGTGGTTGGTGTCCTGATACTCGTCGATCAGCAGATAGTGGTACCGCTGTTGCAGTTGCGTGCGCACCTGCTCGTCGGTCCGCAGCAACCGGACCATTCGCAACAGCAGGTCGTCGAAATCCAGCGCATCGTTGGCTCGCAGAATCTTCTCGTATGTGCTGTACACCCTCGTGATACAACCTTCACGGAATCCGCTGGTCTGCGCGGCGTATGCGTGCGCATCAAGCAGGCGGTTCTTGGCGTTGCTGATGGCGGCCCCGATCGCGCTTGGCGTGAAGTTCGTGGAATCAACCTCCGCTTGCTTCATCGCCTGCTTGATCGCGTCTCGTTGGTCCGCGTCGTCGTAGATCGAATACCGCGGCGCGAGGTCAGCGGCTTCAGCAAACTGCCGCAGTTGCCGGGCACAGAACGAGTGGAACGTCGCGACCGTGGGGCCGCCCCGGCCGGTTGATCGCCCCGGCAGCATCGCCGCCATACGCTCGCCCATTTCGCCTGCGGCCTTGTTCGTAAACGTCAGCGCGAGAATCTGCCACGGCGGCACGCCCCCCGCGATCAGATGGGCCATGCGATGGGTCACCACCGTGGTCTTGCCCGAGCCCGGCCCGGCCAGCACCAGCAGAGCCCCATCTCGGTGGGTCACGGCCGCCCGCTGAGCATTCGTCAGATTGGCCAGAATCGCCTCGTGAGTCGCCGCCATCGCTTGAAGTCTACGCCGCTCTCGGCGCCGGACTGCGCGAGCCTGGGGTATTCACCCCAGAGCTACAGACAACGCGCACGGCTTGGTCGATCGACTTGAGTGTTTCGGCGATGATGAATTGGGCAGGCTGACAGAAAGTTTTTGTCATTGGCCTGCAAATCGCCCCGCGGCGACCGGCTGTGGGCTCCCGGGCTGGGCAGCGAGCGGCGTAACTTGCTGCGCGGGCGCGAGTTGGGCGAAGGGAAGAAAAACTCAACATTATGGGGCTTTGCTGCTTGCACACCCAAGATGTGGTAGTAGGATACCTCCCCACGCCGATCATATTGGGTGGTCGTGCGTGCCTCGGGCAATGCAACGACTCGCGTCGGCCTGCCCCCTTCGATGGCTTTGGGGGTGGGCACAACGCCGCGTGCCTTCGGTGGAAGCCCGTGGCCACGGCAGTAGGGATTCCGGGCAGTAGGGGCTCGGCAATGTGGAGAAGCATGACGTTTGAGTGCGGGAGCCGTCGAAAGCTCTCACGATCGCATCCTGCCCCATCGGGGGCTGCCGCACAAGCGGTGACGTTTCAGGTGGAGGTACATTGACATGGCCGTACTCTGCGACACCCAGATCCGCGAACTGGTCGGCATCGAGCCGTTCGAGACCAACGGGAAGCGGCCGGGACGGGTCTCCTTCGGCCTGTCCAGCTACGGCTACGACGTTCGCGTCGGGACGCTGTTCAAGGTGTTCACCAACGTCGCGCCCCACGGCGGCCACACAATCGTCGATCCCAAGAACTTCAGCGACGAGATGTTCGTCACGATCGATACGGCCGAGACCGGCCGGGACCACATCATCATCCCACCCAACAGCTTCGCGCTGGGCGAGACCGTCGAGACGATCACGGTCCCGCGCGACATGCTGGCAATCTGCGTGGGCAAATCGACCTACGCCCGCTGCGGGATCATTGTGAACGTAACTCCCCTTGAGCCGGAGTGGCGTGGCAAGGTGACGTTGGAGATCTCCAACACCACGCCACTTCCGGCCAAGATTTAC
>JAPUKX010000291.1 GCA_027295435.1 Planctomycetota bacterium
CTATGAGCTTGCCGCCCGCATCGTCTCCCTGGCCGTGCTGGTGCCGGCCAGCTGCGTGGACGCCACTGTAAACCAAGCGATCCAGGACAGGCCCGCCGACGAGCCGCTGGAACCGTTTGTCGATCCCGCCACCCTCGACCCGAATATCCCCACGCCGGAGTCGGTGATCGGACACGCTGTGGGCCGGACCGCCGTCCGCTACGACGACCTAGTGCGCTACCTGCACGCCCTGGCCGACGCTTCCGAGCTCGCCACGCTGACGCAGTACGCCCAGTCGCATGAAGGCCGCACGCTGTACTACCTGACAATCACCAGTGCCGACAATCACGCCCGGCTGGAAGCGATCAAGGCCGACAACGCGAAACTTGCCGATCCTCGCAAGCTCAGCGGATCACAGGAGGCCCAACGGATTGCCGAACGGCTTCCTGCGACCGCGTGGCTCGCCTACAGCATTCACGGCGACGAGCTGTCGAGCACGGACGCCGCGATGCAGGTCGCCTATCAGCTTGTCGCAGGCACCGACGCCGCCACGCAGATGCTCCGCGACGAGCTGGTCATCCACATCGACCCTCTACAGAATCCAGACGGCCGGGAGCGCTATCTCGCCCAATTGCAGACCTTAGCTGGCAAAGTCGCCAACCCCGATTACCAGGCCATGCAGCACAGCGGGCTGTGGGCCGCAGGCCGAGGCAACCACTATCTGTTTGATCTCAACCGGGACTGGCTCATGCAAGTGCATCCGGAGACGCGAGGCCGGGCCGCGGCGATCCTGTCGTGGAACCCGCAACTGGTGGTCGATTCCCACGAGATGGGTGGCCTCGACACCTACCTGTTCGAGCCGCCCCGCGAACCGTTCAACGTGAACCTCTCGCAGAATAACCTCGTCTGGCGTCGGCGATTCTCCGCCGACCACGCGGCCGCGTTCAACCGCTTCGGCTGGAGCTACTACACGCAGGAGTGGTATGAGGAGTGGTATCCGGGCTATACCAACGCCTGGGCCAACCTGCTCGGCGCGATCGGCATCCTTTATGAGCAGGCAAGTGTCAATGCGGCCTTGGTCAAGCAGGCCACCGGCCAGACATTGACCTACCGCGAGGCCGTCCACCATCACGTGGTCAGCAGTCTGGTGAACCTGGAGAGTCTGGCCGCGAATCGCCGGGAGATCCTGGGCGACTATCTGGAAGATCGCCAATGGGCGGTCTCAAGCGATGGCCCCTTCAATGAGACCTTTCTCCTGCCGCCTTCAGCAGACCGATCGAAGCGCGCCCGCTTCGTCGATGTGCTTCGCCGCCAGGGCATCGAGTTCACCACCAGTGATGTTCCCATCGAGGCAAGCGAGGTCATCGACATCTGGGGCGAGCGAACCGATGCCAAGACCGCTCCGGCGGGGACGCTCGTGGTCAGTTCCGCGCAGCCGCATCGTCGGCTCCTGCACGCGATCCTCGGTTTCGATCCGCATATGGCCGATACCTTCCTGGCCGAGGAACGCAAGGAGCTTGAGAATCGTCGTTCAAGCCGGATCTATGACATCACGGGATGGAATCTGCCGATGGCCTACGGCCTTGAAGCGTATTGGGTCAAGAGCATTACCCCCGCCCCGGCGGATCAAGATGGTTCCCAGCCGAGCAGTCATGGGAAGTTCAAAGAGGAGGCGTCGTACGGGTATCTCATCGACGGTCACGACTCGGATGTGTACCGCGCCCTGATTGTCCTGCTGGATCACGAATGCAAGCCACGAGTTGGGTCTAAACCGTTCACGTTTAGCGGTCAGCGCTACTTGCCGGGCGCGGTGTTGCTTCGCCGGCACGAGAACCCGCCGCAGCTGCCGCAGGTTCTCAGAGGGATCGCCGACGAATTGAATCTGGACATCCGCTCGGTGGACACCGCGTTGAGCGACAAAGGGCCGGACCTGGGCGGCCGGCGGTTCCATCTGTTGCATCCGCTGCGGGTGGCGATCGCCTCGCAATGGCCGGTGGCCACGACCTCCTTCGGCTCGACTTGGTTCCTGCTGGATCACCGCCTCGGCCTGCGGGCCTCGCCGATCAACGTGCAGAATCTGAACTCGATCGATCTGCGCAAGTACAACGTCCTCGTGTTCCCGGATGTGTGGCGCCCGAAGATGCTGGGCGGCGTACTCGATAAGGATGTGCTGCGAAAGATCAAGCGTTGGGTTGAGGCCGGCGGAACGCTGATCGCGGTGGGCGGCGCGGCGGCATTTCTCGCCGATGAGGACAGAGGTGTTTCGTCCGTGCGGCTGAAGCGGGATGTGCTCGATCAGCTTGCCGTCTACGAGGAGGCGGTTGGGCGCGAGAAGCAGGCCCGCGACGTCAGCGTTGATCCCGACCTCGTCTGGGGTGCCAAAACTCCCACCGCCAAAGAAGAGGAGCCCACCGAAGGCGAGGACGAGGAACAGGCCGAGGCAAAGCCCAAGTCGGATGTCGATGTTGAGGCCCTCAAGCGTGCCGACGAGTGGCACCGCCTGTTCAGACCACGCGGTCCCATCCTCGCCGGTTCGATCAATCCGGAGCACTGGCTGACGTTCGGTTTGGGTGACCAGCTACCGGTGCTGGTCTCGGGCAGTTTCGCGTACATGTCCAAGCATCCGGTCGCCACACCGGTTCGGCTGGTTCACGAAGAGGATCTGCGGCTCAGCGGTTTGCTCTGGCCGGAAGCACGACAGCGGTGGGCCGACAGCGCCTACGCGACCGTCGAAGGGGTGGGGAACGGCCAGATCATTCTCTTTGCCTCCGATCCATTTTTCCGCGGCTACTTCAATGGCAGCGGCCGGCTGCTGCTCAACGCCATCGTTCTCGGGCCTGGTCTGGGCGCTTCCCAACCGATCCCGTGGTAAAGCGCTGCCCGTTCGGAATTGATTTGATCCAGACTTGTCAGCGCGACTGCGGACTGGCGATCGCGGTCCATTCTGTGCGCGCAGCATTCGGCGCGCGCCCTTCGCGCTTCCGGGGGCCTTGATTCTGAGCGGCTGTTGAGTGGTGGAACCTTCTGTGTGCGCAAAGCTGAGGGCTCGCAGGAATTCACGGTCACGGCAACCATGCACGGCCGGTCGCAGCCGCCAGAAGCAACGCAATCATCGATCAGCTTTGAAAGCGTGGCCGAGGTGCTCGAGGTGGACGATGCCGGCCGGGCGATTCGCGTCGCCCACACGATCCGCAAGTGCGAGATGATCAGCGACGGGCGCGCTGTTGTCATCGCGCCAAAGGGGGCCAGGCTCACGGCGCGGCGCGGAAACGGCCAGACGATCTTTCATGTCAAC
>JAPUKX010000292.1 GCA_027295435.1 Planctomycetota bacterium
ACGCAACCCGCCGATGGATGGCCCGCGTCAACCGGGCGTTCTACCTGGGTCCAGCGGGCTACATCTGGATGGGCACCGTCGCGCTGGCGCTGATCGTGGCTGTGATCGCACTGGTCAAAATGATGCGCCGGTCGCTGGCGATCCGCCGTACGCTGCGCCTGCAATACCTTCGCCGGGCAGAATATCAGCGGATGCTGCGACAGCTTGGGTTCTATCTCGACATGCTCGGGGTGCTCAAGAGGGGGGGCAGGTCCAAACCCCCATGGCAGCCGCCCTTACAGTACTCCTATGCCCTTGCCCGGGCACATCCCGAGGCAGCGGCGACCGTGCGCGAAATCACCGACATCTTCTATAGCGCTCGCTACGGGCGAAAGCAGCTCACCAACGAACAGGTCCGCCGGGCTCGCTCGCTCGTGAAGCAGTTGGCTTGCACGTTTGGGGTCAGAGGGTGAGGGTAGCCAGCGGGCTTCGTCCGCCGGTCGTGGGACGCGTAGCGTCGCAGCTACTGGAGGCGGATGCAAGACCTGTGAGGTTCGGACGCAGATGAGCGGGACGAGGCTTCCCTTGCGTTATCGGCTCCCGGTGAGAGTCCATCAGCACACGTGTCAAGCGCCCCGCGACTGCCGCGCCTCCCGGGCGTTGGATTGAGGGTTTCCCTTGAAGTAGGTATGCCCTGCGGACGATGATTCCGTTGATTCCAACGGGATTGTCGCCAGAGAGGGGAGCGCCCGTGCCTGCACATCGCTCACGGACCTTGGATTGGCGTCGCTGCCTCAAGCAGGTCTGCGAGCGCAACGGCGCGTTGGAGATCGCCGTCGCCCGCACCGGCGAGGGAGACGAAGGCGAGAGCCGGCACTTGGTTTGGCGGGTGCGCCTGGTCAGCATGATCGAGCAGGAGATTCTCGTTGAGCAGCCCACGACGCTCGGCCAGGTGATTCACCTCGAACCTGGTATCGAACTCGTCGCGATCCTGGCGATCGGCCAGAACCGGTGGATGTTCCATACGACCAATCTTGGCTTGACCAGCTACCAGCTCAACGACCACAAGACGATCTCGGTCCTGCGCCTGGTCATGCCGGAATCCGTGAAGCGATGCCAGCGGCGAAACTACTACCGCATGGAGACCGCAGCACTGAGCCTACCCGAAGTTGAGATCTGGCCGCTGTTGGATCCGAAGTCGGTGCTGTTGGCCGAGCGGGCGACCCAGTTGCAGTTCGAGGCGGATGAAGGCTCGGCGGGGCAGGACGCTGGCGCCGAGGCGGGTGCTCTCGATGACGACGCGACGATGCCGGAGGTCGGCCCAAAGTTCGCCGCCACCCTGCTGAACATCGGCGGAGGCGGGGTGGGGCTGCGGGTGGCACCCCAGGATGCACCCGCGCTAACCAAACTCAAGGTGTTCTGGCTACGCTTCAGCCTGCCGCCGGGACTGACCACGCCAATCTGTGCCACCGCCAAGCTGGTCCACACCCACGTCGATTCGACCCAACACACCTATGCGGGCATGGCCTTTGACTTTTCATTCAATCCCGTTCATCAGCGCCTGGTGGTGGATCAGATCTGCCGGTACATCGCCATCCAGCAACGCGCGCAACTCAAGCGACAAGCTGAGCGCGACGAATTGCGACAGTCCGCCTAGAGCAGGTTCGATTCATGTGTCGCGAGCGCTAGACGAGCCGTGCGCCGGCCTAGGGCCATTCGCAGAACCTCCGCCTTGTCCAGGCTTTCGCGATACTCCGCCAGGGGATTAGAGTCCGCGACGATGCCGCCACCGGTACCGTAGTCCAGCGTGCCGATGAGCCGGTCCCATGCGTGCCGGGGGCGCCGGCCGGTCAATGCGATGGTCCGGATCGCGATATTGAGGCACGCGCGACCGCAGTCACTGATGAAACCGATCGCGCCGCAATAGGGTCCGCGGCGGACCGGCTCCAGCTCGTCGATGATCTGCATGGCCCGAATCTTCGGCGCCCCGGTGACCGACCCACCGGGGAACGTCGCTCGCAGCAGGTCGGCCAGGCGTATCTCCGGGCGCAACGAGCCTGTTACCTCCGCTACGCCGTGATGCACGGTGGGGTGGGTTTCGATCATTCTGGCCTGCGGGACATGCACTGAACCGTATTCACAGACTCTCCCCAGATCGTTGCGCATCAGATCAACGATCATGTGCAGCTCCGCGGCATCCTTGGCGGAGTCGAGCAGCTCTCGTCGCTGGGTCGCGCTGGGGCGGGTGCCTTTGATCGGCCGAGTCACCACCGCCCGGGTCCTGAAATCGACATCGAGGAACAGCTCCGGGCTGAGCGAGCAGATGCATCGGCCTTGCGGCAACTCAAGGTACGCTCCGAACCAGGCTCCACTCAGCGCCAGCGCCCGGCAGGCAAGCGCGCGCGTTGACCCAGCAAACGATGCGGACAACCGCTGGGTGATGTTTGCCTGGAAGACGTCACCGGCCGCGATGTAGTCAATCGTCCGGGCAACCATCGCAAGGTATTCATCCGGCTCGACATTGCTCCGCAGAGCTGCGACCTTGAAGGTATCGCCGTCATCACCATCGCCTCGCAGGGAGGCTGCCTCGGGAATGTCGCCAACGGCGAACCATCGGCGATGAAGATTGTCATACACCAAAGCGCCCGGGCACCACGCAAGCTCCATCACCGGCCAGGGGCGATCATTGACGGCCGATGCATTGTGCTGGGCGGTCGGCTCCAGCCGTCGGCCCAGGTCGTACGAGAAGTACCCGATCCATCCGCCGAGAAACGGGACCGCAGGGTTGGCGGGCGCTTCGTAATCCAGCCGCGTTGCGGTCATCAGGGTGTCAAGATCGACCATCGGGTCATGGGTCAGCTCCAACTGCCCCCAGCCAACGCCGGCCGGCGGCGACCCGGTCCAGGTGGTTTTCCGGCCGAACCGGAATGTGGCACGAGGGCTGCTCAGAACCGACCAGCGAGCCCACCGCGGGTGCGGTCGAGCGGAATGAAGCATGACCAGCGGCCGATGGGCCGGCCAAGCCGCGGCAACGGCCAGCGGGGTACACTTCCAACTGAGCGGTTCAACAGCCGGGGCACCACGCATCGCCGCGATCATATCGACCTGGCCTGCCCATGCGCGAAGCCGGTCTGCGATGCGGGCGATCTTTGAGGGTTGTGCCCGGTGCGTTACACTTCATCGTTTGACCGAACTCACACGGGATTCTGACCGATGCCCATGCGCGACACCGCTTCGATCCGAGCACCCGAGCCCAGGACCGCCTCGCCGTCCGCTCGCGCCGGGGCCACGGACATGAGGATGATCTACCATTTCGGTCGAATCAAGACCGAGGGCAACGCGTCACAGCGCGA
>JAPUKX010000293.1 GCA_027295435.1 Planctomycetota bacterium
GCGTCCGAGCCATCGCCCTGCTGCGTTGTTGGGGGGTCTGCCGATTCCTCGTCGATCTGGGCGACGACATCGGCCCGAGTCAACCGGATCTTGTTGTAGACGCTGTCAGAAATGACGTAGAACCAATCTGCGAACCGGTCATTGAGTCGGCCGACTTTCTGCCGGCCGGCGTCCAGGCTCTCCTGATATTCCTCCTGCTTGCGCAGATTTTCCTGGTCGACCCTTTCGCGGGCCTCTTGCAGGACTTCTTCGAGGGCCGACCCCTGGGGCTGGGTGGCTGCGGGAATCTCGGGAAGCTCGGCGAGCTGGGGTTCCCGGATCAGATCGGGATTGAAGTCTGCGGTGACGAACAGGTACCGATTGGCTTCGCTTGAGGACTCATCGGTCTCATCGGCGCTACCGGAGGGATCGCCCGTTGCTGTTGCTCCGAGGGCGATCTCACCGAACCGCAGCGCGTATTGCACGCCAGCGCTCGTCTGGATGATCGTTTCGCCCTGATTCGAGAGCAGTCGGCCGTTGACGATGTAGTAACCGCGGCTTTGCAGGGAGCGCACCGATTCGGAGTCGAGCTGCATCTGATCTTCGGTCCGCAGTTGGGCGCTCAGGCCCGGTGGCTTGCGATGCACGTCGATGATCTTGAGATCATCAAGCGCTTGCTTCATGTCGTCGAGCTTCTCGGTCAGGAGCTGCTCATCCTCGCCGACGCCTTCGAGTCCCCACGTGTCGGCGGTCTCATCATAGCTGAAGCGCAGCAGATCACCCTGGACGATTCGCTGATTGAACTCGTCGATTGAGTAGTCGTTGACGGTGATCTCGATAAGCTCGTCTGGGTTCAATTGAAGAAAGTCTCGCTCAATCCAATCCTCGAAGTTGGTGGAGAGCTTGTCAGTGTTCACCGCGACGGTATAGACGCGGTCCCTCTGGGGCACGCGTACGTAGCGAAGCTCGGGCTTATCCTTGACCGTTTTGCCAATGATGAACTCGGCCAGGGTGCTGCCGCTGTGGCTTTCGAGTTTAACGCGGGTGCCGACGCCGATCGAGCCGACTTTTGCCGTCGTCGGATCAACCATGCCGTACAGCTCGTGATCGGCCGGCCGGTCGCTCACGGTGGGGCCTTTGATCAGGTCAACCACGCTCGCGGCGGCTTCCGCAAGCTGTTTCTCAGCATCGGCTGGGTAGTTCTCATGCGATGGGATCGACCAGATTCCGTTGACTTGGGCGACCTTGAACGCACGAGCAGTGCCTGTCTCCTCGTCGAAATCGACGATCTCCAGAGAGGTCGCTTCCAGTGGATCAAACTGAGCGAAGAACCGCTCGCCTGAGTCGTCCAGCGCCACTCGGCCAGGTACGGCGGGGCGGGCAATCCACGCGATCAGCAAGAAGGCCACGGCGAACGCCGCGAAGATCCCGGTCTTTGCGGTCTCGGTCATGATTGCGACTCTACCTCCTGACCCGGGCAACGTTGGTGGTCGTCACGATCGCCTATTTCCTTCGCGCCTGCGGCAAGCCGACGCGTTCGAGTTTGCGACGCCGAAAGGACACGACAATTGCCACGGCCAGGGGGAGGATCGGCGGTAAGGCGACGGCCTCCAACTTGAAAGTTCTCTCGACGCGCCTCACTTCTTGAACCAGCTCGCGCTCGATCACTTCCAACTGCCGGTCCCGCTCGGCCTCCAACTGCTCGATCGCCGCGTCGAGGCGCCTCTGTCCCACCTGCTGAGCCGTGGCGATCTCGAGGACCATCTGCTGCGAGTCGATACCTTCGCGCTGTTGCAGCTCGTCGATCCTCTCCTGAAGCTTGCGCTGCTCCTTGGTTCGGCTGGCCTCAAACTCCCGAATGAATCGCTCTCGCTCCGCGTTGGCAATCTGCCTGGCCTGTTCCGTTCTCATCTCAACGGCGGTGAGCGTTCGGTGAATGGGGCGTCGTTTGCGGATCTCGATGAACCGGTCATCACCGGCGAGCTCGTCGAGCACGTTGAGAACGAAGGTGACATTGTCCAGGTTGAGGTTCAAGGCCTCGGGCTGCTCACCGCGGGCCCGTAGCGCGAAAAAGACGGAGTAGAGCATGTCGATGTCGGCCACCAGCACCACGTTTGCTTCGTTCGGCTTGGCCGGCTTCTCGATGTCCGAACCGGTCTCCTGGGGCGGGGTCGGGGAATCCACGGGAAGCTGACCTTGAATGTGTGCGGCCAGGATGTAGGAGTCATGGGTCGGCCGGAATCGCCGATTGGGGTTCAGCCCGCCTGGTCCGAAGAAGCTGCGCTGGAGAATCTCATCAAACGCAATCACACCCGTCTGCGCGCCAGCCCGCAGCAGCGGAGCGAAGGTCAGCGTCGATCCGATCTGCGGCTCAATCGCCCCGGGGAACACCAGCAACACCTGTTGCAGCCCGCTGGTGATTGAACCGGTCTGGTTGAAGGGCTCCTCGGCTCCGGAGCCCGCGCCGACGAATACGAACTCAGGCGGCACCTCCACGAGTTTCGGGTAGGGGTTGTATGTGTCCCAGACAACTTCGCGATCGCGGAACTCGACTCCAAGCAACGACCAAAGCTCGCTGATATCGCCCTTGGGCTCTGGGGGCTGGCGTTGCATGAACGGATTGTTGCCGCCGGGAGCCCGTCGCGGCTGGCTGGTGGCCGGAACATTGCTGTCGAGGAACGGGAACGGGTCCTCGAAGATCGCCGTAGGCTGGCCACTCCGCACGGCATCGAGGAAGTTGTCGAGCTGCCTCGGCGGCAGCGACGACGGCTGCACCGCGAGCAACGCATCGTATCGCTCGGTGATCGGACCGGCGGGGTCGACTGTTACAACCTCGTATTGCTTCTGGAGCTCGTCGATGATCGGCTGGTTCGGCCGACTGGTCATCGTCTGAATATCGAATCCGCCGTAAAGCCTTGCATCGGTCATGAGCACGCCGATCTTCTTTCGCCGTTGCTGGCTGACCGTGGCGATCGACCGGACAACTTCGTACTCCACCGGCAGGCCGCGATCAACGAACGGCACGACCACCTTGTCCAGGCCGCACATGAAGGCGACACCCAGGAATATGTCTTCTACGCCCAGCCGACCGCCGGCCGTCGCCCCAACCGGTCGAGCGGTTATTCCGAATTGCTCCTGGGCTTCCGCGGCTTCGGTGCTGTAGTGTTCAGTGTCGTTGATGCGCACGATGACGCCGTCGCCGCCGATCGAATCGACCTCTCGCAGCTTCGAGAGGAGGTTGAACCGTGTCTGAACGTATTGCTGGGGAACCTCGGAGCTGACGTAGGCTTCGATGTACACCGGTCGGTCGCGGCGAAGCGGTGTGAGTAGCTCGCGGGTGTGGGGGCTCAGCGAGCTGAGCCTCTCGCTGGTGATATCAAGTCGCTGGTCGAAGCGGGAGCCCAGGACGTTGAGGCCGATGGCGACGGCTGCCAGGGACACGCATCGCACGGCGATGTGGCCCGGCATGGGTATCCCTTGGCGTCTGCCGGCCCAGTGCCTCCGTCCGATCAGCGCCATACTCAGATAGAGCATGACCGCCACGATCGAGCCGAAGAATGTCACGCCTGAGAGCGTGATCACGCCGCGGCCGAAGTCGCTGAACTGCTCGGCAATGCTGAAACTCTTGATGACCAAGGCGGTTTCGCGGCCAAGGATCACGTCGGCGAAGGCGGCAAAGACCAGCGGCACGTTGAAGGCCACCGCAAGGACGAAGCTGACGGTCAGGTTCTTGGTCAGAAACGACGCCACCATCCCAACCGACAACATCGCTGCGCCAACGTACCAGTACCCAACGTAGTTCGCCGCGAGCAACCCAAGGTCGGGCTTGCCCAGACCGATCAGCACAATGATGTTCGAAAGCGAAAACAGTAATGAGACGGTGAAGATCGCCAGTGCGGCCAGATACTTCCCGATCACGACGTCCAGGTCGGACGCGGGCAGCGTCAGCAGCAGCTCGTCGGTGCCTTGCTGCCTTTCCTGAGCCCAGATGCTCATCGTGACGGCCGGGATGAACACCAGCATGATCCACGGCAGGCTCTTGTTGAGCTGGCCGAGATTGGCGAGGTTGGCGTTGAAGAACTCGTTCGGCCAGAACGCCGCAAATGCACTGAGCAGCACGAACGCGCAGATGAACACGTACCCGATCGGGCTGCTGAAGTAACTCACGAAGTTCCGCTTGAAGATCGCAATGAGAATATGTCGGTTCATCTTCAATCCTCAGCCCGCCCGCAGCCGCACATAAGGCGATGGAGTGCCGTGCGTGCGCGTGTCTTGTTGGTCATGCTGCGGCCGTGGTCAACTCCGCGAAGCGCTCGTCGAGCGATTTGCCTTGCTCGTTCAGTTGGGCAACGGTGCCGTCATACACGAGCCGACCTTCGTTGATAAACAGCAGGCGATCGGCCATCGCCTCGACCTCCTGGAGAATGTGCGTGGAGAGCAGGATTGTCTTTCTTCGCCCGAGCCGGCGGATGGTCTCGCGCACTTCGCGGATCTGATTGGGGTCCAGCCCGGCGGTCGGCTCGTCCAGGATGAGCACGTCCGGCTCATGCAGCAGCGCCAGGGCCATGCCCACCCGCTGGCGGTAGCCACGTGAGAGCTTGCCAGTCGCCTTGCCGATCACGCTGCCGATGGCGCACTGATCGATCACCGCGTCGATCCGCTCCTTGCGACGAGACGCCCCCAGGCCACGGGCCTGGGCAAAGAACTGCAACAACGCCCGCGGCGTCATGTCGTCATAGAGCGGCCCATTCTCTGGTAGATATCCCAGCCTCGCCGCCCCGGCCAGCCGGTCGCTTGCCATGTCGTGCCCGGCGATTCGGGCCACTCCCCCCGAGGGGGCGAGGTAGCCGGTGAGCAATCGCATGGTGGTGCTCTTGCCGGCTCCATTGGGCCCGAGGAATGCGGCGACCTGCCCCTGCGGGATGCTGAACGAAACCTCCGCCACCGCGGCGAAGTCGCCGAAGTGCTTGGTGAGACTGATCGCCTCGATCATTGCCGGCTTGGATTGGTCGCTTCTTGGTTTCTCGGTCATCGTGCGATGGACTCTGGCGTCGCTTCTCCATGCGGCGCCCTGTTCCCCAATGGCCGCAAGCATATCACATAACCGATCACCGCCGGGATGGGTTCGTCCTGGCAGCCGCGGCTCGATGAGCAGCAGAACCTCCTGGGTGGCAAGTTTCGGGACGTTTGAGACGGATTTCCGGCCGCCGGATCACCGGCGCTGCTACGTCAACAGCCTGGCCAGGGCGTCCCAATCCTCTGAATCGGCCCAGATGAAGCAACCGAACTCGCCATGCATCTGGACCGCCTGGATCGCGTGGAGGTTGATGCCCGCCGAGGCGATCTTGTCCAGCCACTCAGTGAGCGAACCGGGCTGGCCGTCCCCTGTGAGATAAAACGTCTTGCCTTCCTCAACCTCAAGTCCCGCGGAGTGGGCGAAGTTGCGGAACTGCTCGGCCGTCTCCGGCACGCAATAGAAC
>JAPUKX010000294.1 GCA_027295435.1 Planctomycetota bacterium
AACCCGCAGGACTCGTCGGCCAGCCGGCGCCCGGCTTTGTGCTGGCGACGGCCGGAGGCGCCGCGGTCGATCTTGACCAGCTGCGTGGGCAGGTGGTCGTGCTGGACTTCTGGGCTACATGGTGCGGGCCTTGTCGAGTCGCGCTGCCGCTGCTTCACCAGGTGGCCCGGTGGGCGGACGACGAAGACTTGCCCGTTACAATCCTTACCATCGATATCCTGGAGGGTCAGGGCAAGAATCCGGACGCAAGACTGAATGCGGTTAGAAAGTTCTGGAAACAGCAGGGGTATACGCTGCCCGTGGTGATGGACTACACGGATGAGACCGTAGCGTCCTATCGCGTGAGAGCGATCCCGGCGACGTTTGTGATTCGCGCTGACGGTATCGTGCACGCCCGCCACGATGGGATCTCGGGCGATTATGTTGACACGCTCAAGCGCGACATCACTGAGGCGCTGGCAGCACTTGAGGCCGAGTAATCCGCCGCCACCGGATCCAGTCGGCCGGTAGGTACGAGCCTGAGATGCCTGACGTCCCGCTGGATGTCATTTCACCCGGACGCACATCGGTGGGTGATCCCTTGAAGGCGGGGCAGATCGCCGAGGACTTGGCCGCACTTGTTGACGGCGAGGTGCGATTCAGTCGCCACGACCGCCTTCTCTACTCCACCGATGCGAGCATCTACCAGGTCGAGCCGATCGGCGTGGTGGTCCCACGGCACATCAAGGACGTCCAGCAAATCATTGCGTATTGCGCGCAGCATAGGCTTCCGATCCTGCCACGCGGTGGGGGAACATCGCTGGCCGGGCAGGCGGTCAGCAACGCAGTGGTGCTCGACTTTTCCCGCTACTGCCGTCATGTGCACGCCATTGACGCCCCCGGCAAGACCGTCAGCGTCGACCCCGGGTTGGTTCTTAATGAACTGAACCGCCACGCCGCGGGACATGGGCTCATGTTTGGGCCAGATGTGGCCTCCTCAACGCATGCAACGGTCGGCGGTATGATCGGCAACAACTCCGCGGGCGCGCATTCTATCCTCTACGGCCGAACTGTCGAACACCTGAACGCCGTCGATGTTCTCTTGGCCGATGGGACGCGCGTGACGCTCGATCGGGGCGCGGCTGTCCGCGACGCGGAGGTCGCCGAGTTGAGCCGGCGCGTGGCCGAGGTCGTCGTGCCCCTGGCCGATGAGATCCGCCGGCGATATCCCAAGACCATTCGGCGTGTCAACGGGTACAACCTCGATCTGATCCTGGATCAGATTGATCGCTGCACGTCCGGACGGTTCGATCAGTTGAATCTGGCGCATCTGTTGTGCGGCGCCGAGGGAACGCTGGGGGTGGTCGTGGGGGCGACACTCCGGCTGGTGGAGGTTCCCAAGGCCAAGGGATTGGCGATCGTCGCGTTTGCAAGCCTTGGTGAAGCGCTCGATCCGCTGGGAGCAATTCTCGAGACCAACCCCGCCGCGGTAGAGCTCATCGACGACATCATCATTGACCTCGCTGGACGCAACGTCGAATACCGCCGGTATGTCGAGCTTCTGCCCTCGTCACCCGGCCCCGGACCCGGTGTGGTGCTGTATGTGGAATACTTCGCCGATGACCAAGGGCAGGTGCAGCAGAGGCTGGCCGAGCTGGAGTCGATGTTGGCGCCCGCGGAGACGAAGCGATACACGGACCCCCAACGAATGGCTTCGGCGTGGAAGCTTCGCAAGGCGGGCGAGCCGCTGTTGCACACGGTCTCCGGAGCGCGCAAACCTCTGACCTTCATCGAAGACACTGCGGTCGATCCCGCCCGGCTCCCGGAGTTCGTCAAGGCGTTCCGACAGATCGTGTCCGCGCACGGTACGACCGCCGCCTTCTACGCCCATGCCTCAGTCGGGTGTCTGCATATTCGCCCCATGATCTGCCTGCGTGATCAGACCGATCGGATGGCGATGGAAGCAATCGCGGTGGAGGTGACCGATCTGGTCAAGGCGTTCGGAGGCGCGCTTTCCGGCGAGCACGGTGACGGCCGGGCTCGTTCTCATCTTCTGCGGCGTTTCTATGGCGACGCCATCTGCGATGGCTTTCGGGCGATCAAGGCGGTCTTTGATCCTGAGAATCGCATGAACCCGGGCAACATCGTTGAGCCGGTGCCGATGACGCAGGCGCTGCGGATCAAGCCACTGCAAACACCGGTTGAGGTTCCCGCGATCAAGACTTTTTTCCGATACCAGCCGGAGCACGGGTTCGGCGAGGCCGTCGAGATGTGCAATGGGGCCGGCGTATGCCGCAAGACCCAAGGTGGCACGATGTGTCCTTCGTATCGCGCCTTGCTTGATGAGCGCCATGCCACGCGCGGCCGGGCCAACGCGCTGCGGCTGGCCATGACCGGCCAGTTCTCCCTGGACGGCCGATCGCCCGCCTTCAATGACCCGGAGACGATCAAGACGCTGGATCTATGTCTATCGTGCAAAGCGTGCAAAGCAGAGTGTCCCAGCAACGTGGACGTCGCCAAGCTCAAAGCCGAGTACACCGCCCAGCGCTACGCGGCGACCGGGCGAATCCCCTGGCGAGTCGGGATGTTCGGCCAGGTGCGTCGGATCAATCGGCTGGGGTCGGCGGTCTACCCGGTTGCCAACACGTTAAATCGTTTCCACCCTTCGGCACTTGTCCTGAAGCGATTGCTTGGAATCGACCGTCGTCGAAGCCTGCCGTCGTTTGGCCGATCATTGTATCGCTGGTTTGATGCTCGCGAGAGGTCCAACGCAGGCACGGAAGCCCCGACGGTCGTGCTCATGCCGGATTGCTTTGCTGTTTACAGCGAGCCGAAGATCGGTCGGGCCGCCATCCTGACCTTGGAAGCGCTGGGCTATCGCGTGGCGTTACCGAAGATCGGCTGTTGCGGTCGGGCGCTGATCAGCAATGGAATGCTCAGCGAAGCATCACAGGCATGTCACGATACCGCCGAAGAGTTGATTCGCGAGGTCAAGCGCTGCGACGCGGTGGCGGTGGTCGGGTGCGAGCCCAGTTGCGTCTCAGCGATAACCGACGACTGGCTGGACCTCGATATCGGGGTTGA
>JAPUKX010000295.1 GCA_027295435.1 Planctomycetota bacterium
CTGAATGATGACGCCGAAACGATGATCGACACTCTCCAAGGCAAGAACGCGCTGGTCTGCGGCAGCACGCAGGGCATCGGCCGGGCCTGCGCGATGGAGCTGGCCAGGCTCGGGGCCGAGGTCACCTTGATGGCCCGCAATGAAGCGGGGCTCAATAAAGTCCGCCAAGAGTTGCCGAGCGACCACGGCCAGTCGCACGGTTCGATCGTCGCTGACTTTTGTGATTGGGAAGTGGTACGCGACAAGGCGACCCGTCACGTTGAGGCGAACGGGCCGATCCACATCCTGCTGAACAACACCGGCGGGCCGCCGGCCGGACCTGTCTTCGAGGCTCCGTCCGACCAGCTCATCGGGGCCTTCACCCAGCACCTCCTGTGCAACCATATTCTTGTGCAGACACTCGCGCCCGGCATGCGCGACGCCGGCTACGGGCGCATCGTCAACATCATCTCCACGTCGGTGGTCCAGACGATCAAGGGGCTCGGCGTGTCCAACGTCATCCGCGGCGCGGTGGCGAACTGGGCCCGCACCCTCGCCGGCGAGCTGGGGCCGTTTGGGATCACCGTCAACAATATCTTGCCCGGCTACACCCGCACCGCTCGACTCGACAGCATCATCCAGGGCAGGGCGAATCGCGCCGGCTCGACGGTCCAGGAAATCGAAGGTCAAATGATCGCCAACGTGCCGCTGGGTCGCTTCGCCGCGCCGCAAGAGATCGCTGCGGTAGCTGGTTTTCTCGCCTCGCCCTCGGCAGCCTACATCAACGGCGTCAACCTGCCCGTCGATGGCGGACGCCTCGCAGGGCAGTAGCAGATCACCTGATAACCTCGCGTCAAGACATGTTGACGATCCGCAACTTCATTGACGGGCAGCTCGTAGAACCGGCGGGCAGGGCATACTTCGACGACATCGACCCGGCCACGGGCGAGGTTTGCGCGCAGGTCCCCGATAGCGACCACCGCGATGTCGATGCGGCCGTGGACTCCGCGAAGCGAGCGTTCGGAGCGTGGTCAGCAACCCCAGCAGCCGAGCGCAGCAGAATCCTGCTTCGGATCGCGGACCTGATCGAACGCGACCTCGACGAACTCGCCCGCAGCGAGTGCATCGACACCGGCAAGCCGCTGAGCGTAGCAAGATCGGTCGACATCCCGCGCGCCGTGAACAACTTCCGCTTCTTCGCCACGGCGATCCTGCACACGAAATCCGAAACGCATCAGACCGATACCGAGGCGCTCAACGTGACCCTGCGCCAGCCGCGCGGCGTAGCCGGGCTGATCTCGCCGTGGAACCTGCCGCTGTATCTATTCACGTGGAAGGTTGCCCCGGCGATCGCCACCGGCAACACCGCGGTGGGCAAGCCCTCGGAGCTCACCCCCACGACCGCCCATCGACTGGCTGCACTGTGTCAGGAGGCGGGTCTGCCTGCGGGCGTGCTCAATATCGTCCACGGCCTCGGGGCCAAGGCAGGCGCCGCCATTGTCAGCCACGGCGATGTCCCGACGATCTCCTTCACCGGGGGAACCGAGACCGGCTCGCAGATCGCCCGCACCGCCGCTCCAATGTTCAAGCGCCTAGCGCTGGAGTGCGGAGGCAAGAACCCGACGATTGTCTTCGCGGACGCTGATCTCGATGACGCGCTTCCGGTGAGTGTGCAATCCGCGTTCGCCAACCAGGGCCAGGTCTGTCTGTGCGGTTCGCGCATCTTCGTCGAACGTTCGGTCTTCGACCAGTTCGTCGATCGCTTCGTCGAGCGCAGCAGCGCGCTGCGCGTGGGCGACCCTATGGAGCAAGGCACCGACCTCGGGGCGTTGATCTCCAAAGAGCATCTGGCCAAGGTCGAATCGTATGTTGCGTTGGCTCAGGATGAGGGCGGCACGATCCGCTGCGGCGGGGCCCGGCCGGCGGCGTTCAACGAGCGGTGCCGCGGCGGGTTCTTCCTCCAGCCGACGGTCATCACCGGTCTCAACGCGCAGTGCCGCACAAACCGCGAGGAGATCTTCGGCCCGGTGGTCACGATCATGCCGTTCGACGATGAGGAGCAGGTCATCGGCTTCGCCAACGCCACGCAATATGGGCTGTCCGCCTCGCTGTGGACGAGCAATCTCGATCGGGCCCATCGCGTCGCCGGGCAGATTCAATCCGGGACGGTCTGGGTGAACTGCTGGCTGCTGCGCGATCTGCGGGTACCCTTCGGCGGAATGAAGCACAGCGGCCTGGGCCGAGAAGGAGGCGATGAAGCGCTGCGCTTCTTCACCGAACCGAAGAACGTGTGTATCAAATTGAGGAACGAACGAACATA
This sequence comes from Planctomycetota bacterium, assembly GCA_027295435.1. Classification (GTDB taxonomy): domain Bacteria; phylum Planctomycetota; class Phycisphaerae; order Phycisphaerales; family SM1A02; genus JADFFQ01. Next base: position 2,300 of record JAPUKX010000295.1, read on the forward strand.
GGCGCGATGTTTCGCCGCCGAGCTTGTCCCGGCGGGTTGGGAAGGTTGATCGATGCACGACCCGGGCCTCATGAGCCCTCGCGCCCCGGAACCCGTCGGCGCCTATCCGCACGCCAGGCGCGTCGGCAACCTGTTGTATCTCTCCGGCGTCGGCCCCCGGAAACGCGGCTGCAAAGAGATCCCAGGCGTGACGCTTGATACCCAGGGCAACGTGACTTCATATGACATTGAAGCGCAGTGCCGGTCGTGCTTCGACAACGTGCGGGCCATTCTGGAAGACGCCGGCTCGGGCTGGAACAACATCATCGATGTGCTGGTGTTTCTCACGAACATGAAGAAGGACTTCGCGCGGTTCAACACGCTGTATGCAGAGTATTTCGCAGGCGACGGCAAGCCGAACCCGACGCGCACCACGATCGAGGTGGGCTCCCTGCCCACGCCAATCGTGGTCGAGTTGAAGGTCATCGCGACGATCGGGAGCTAACCCCCGGCAAACCGGGGGGCTATATGGTGCGTAACACCGCGCGAACCGGACTGGCATCGAAGCCGACCAACGGCAGCGGCAGGGCGATCAGTTCGTACATTCCCTGCGGCACATCTTTGAGCACCAAGCCTTCCAGAATCGCCATGTCGTGGGCAAGAACACGCTGGTGGGCGGGCAGGTCCTTGGAATCGAACAGGTCCACGCTGGGGGTATCGATGCCGATGAGCTTGACGCCGCGCTCGTGCAGATGATCGACAAGCTGGGGGCTCAGGGCCGCGAAGTCCTCGTTCCATTTCCGGGGGTCGGGAAACGTGCCGGTCGCAAGAAGCAACCGCTCAGCTTGAATGTTCGCTGGGACATCTCCCGGTTCAATGCGGGCGCCGTGTTTGACACTCAGGTGAATGACTTGGCACGGACCGACATACAACTCGAGGTCTCGCTGCTCGATTGATGGCGCATCGCGGCCGTAGTGGCTCGGGGCGTCCGCATGAGCGCCCAGATGCACGGTCGCGTGCAGGGTGGAGAGCGTGAGGTCATCACCGCGGTTCATGTCCAGCAGCACTTCGCGGCTCGGCGGAGTGTCGCCCGGCCAGACCTTCAAGTCCGGTGAAATCGGCGGCGTGATGTCGTACAGCGAGCGCTTCATGGGTCTGCGGCGGAGGGCTTTCCTCGCAGGTGTCCCCACAGCGCAAGCAGGCCGATCCCAGCCGCGGCCGCTACCACCAGGCCGACGATGACGATCAGCGGTTGCAGCAGCGTCATAGCGGTGAACG
>JAPUKX010000296.1 GCA_027295435.1 Planctomycetota bacterium
TATCCGCAGCGCAGCGGGCGCCGGGTCATCGGCCTATCGGTCACCGGCGGATACGTGTATCGCGGCGATCGGCTGGCGGGCTTGAAGGGCGCGTATATCTACGCCGACTACGTGACCGGCCGAATCTGGGCGTTGCGTTATGCCGACGGTCGGGTCGCCGCTCACCGCGAGATCTTCACGCCGCGCCCGCCCGTGTTCATCAGTTCCTTTGGCGAAGGACCGGACGGCGAGCTGTACATCTGCGCCTTCGACGGCCCCGATGGCGCCGGAGGCGGGACCGGGCGGCTCTATCGGCTTTCGGTGCATTGAAACATCGACGTGGTGTAGTCGGCTTGGCCGGCTTGTCACGGACGGCCCTGCGCGCCGATGGGTTTGGTCGCGGCGAGAGCCTCGACCGCCCGCTGTACGCCGCCCTGCACGCGCCAGCCTTTCAGCTCCACGCCGTTGATGAAAATCATCGGCGTGTGTTGGATGCCCAGATCAAAGCCTTCGTCGATGTCCTGCTGGACCAGGCGGAGAGTTTCCTCGCTTCCCATCACGCGCTTCCATTGGTCGAAGTTGTAGCCCTGTTCGATGAGGAAGTCCCGCATCTGCTGGTTGCTGAAGAATCCCTCGTGCTCGAAGAGCCACTCGTGCATTCGCCAGAAGCCATCGTTGCCGCGCAGAATGCCCGCGGTCTCCGCCGCGCGTGCGGCCCAGCAGGCGTTGGGGTGCAGGTTGGCTCCGATGTATTTATTACAGTCGGTGCACATGGGATAATGTTTGACGGAGATCGACATGTCATCGCGTTCGACGAAGAACGCGATGATGTCCCTTTCAATGCGACCACAATCCTCGCATTGGTAGTCGGAGAAGATGACCAGACGGATCGGCGCCGTCTCGGGCCCCAAGCGGTACCGGCCCGTGAAGGTCGGCCCTTCCTGCTGCGGTTGCGTGGATGCTCCTCCGCCGTCCTGCGGTCGGCGCTGGATCATCTGCTCGGTGGACCGCGCAAGCTCGCCTTCTTCTTTTTCTTGGACGCGCTGCTTCTGCGTCACCTCGGCAACGGCCAGGGCCGCCGTGGCGAGCAGGAACACCACCGCCCCCGTCGCCAGCGGGCGCAGTGACGGCGCCGCTGGCCGGCCGGCCATCTCGACCATCATTAGGAACGCCAGATTGGCCGCATGGGCCCCAAGGCAATAGGGGCAGAGATAGTCTCCTGCGAGCATCACCACGACGAAGCCCACCGAGAACACCGCGCCCAGCCGCACGAGTTGGCAAAATCCGATCGAGACGCCTTGCCGAGAAGTGAGCCACGCCATGAGCAATGCAAGGAAGTAGGCGAGGCCGACGGATGAGACCGGCCAGTTCACCCACGGAACCCTGCCCCAGACACTCGCGGCCGCTTTCGCGCACGGGCTGCCGGGCCCGCAGCCTGGGATTTCCAAGCCGCCAAGGTGCTGCTGCACGAGCGCCAACGACGCAACCACAGCCGCTGCGAGCAGGACGATGCCGGTCGCGAAGAACCCCCGTGGCAGCGGCGCACCCGTCGCGGCGGTGACCGGAGGCGGCGTCATTGGGCCGCCTCCTCGATCATGCGCTGGAGCGTCCGGTGCTCCTGGAAGCGCCACCTCGGCACAAACTTGTTGTTGATGAAGATCATTGGGATGCTGCGCAGGCCCAACCTTTTGCCCGCTCGGGCGTCTTCGGTGATAGCCGCGGCTACCTCGGGGCCCTCCATCTGGGCGAACAGAGCCTCGGCGTCGAATCCCATGTCGGCGGCGGCCCCCCGAAGCGTCGCATCGCTGAACTGCCTTTGGTTGCTCATCAGCCACTCGTGCATCTTCCAATAGCCGCCGGACCCGCCCAGCGTCCCCGCCGCTTCGGCCGCCCGGGCGGCCAGGCAGGCAAGCGGATGACGGCTTGAGGATGTCACCGGGTTGCACTCCTGGTTGAACGGGAAATGCCGGAACGTGTATCGCGTGTCCGGCCGGGAGGCGGCGATCCGGCGAAGGATCCCGTCCGCCTCGGCGGTGAACGGCTCCTGATAATCGCCCCACACGACAACATCTACCTTGGCGTCTTGCGGTCCGACCGTCCACGCCCGTGAATCGGGAGGGATTCCTTTGGCCGGCTGGCCGCGCCAATCGGCGACGTATTTCTCAGCCGCCGCCGGTGGGTGATCCTGGGTGGCGGTCTGCGGCGGCGGATTGGTGGCCGCCAACGCCGCCACCGCTCGGGCCAGGGCGTTGGGTGCGTTCCAACCCTTCAGCTCCACGCCGTTGATGAAGACCATCGGCGTGTAGTGCAGGCCGAGCGCCGACGCTTCGTCGGTATCCGCCTTGATGAGGTCCAGTGGTTGCCGGCTCTGCATGATGCCTAAGAACTGCTGAAGCTGCTGCGGATCGTAGCCGAGCTCGCGCAGACCTTGATGCAGCTCGGCATCGGTGAACGCCCCGCCGCGATCGAACAGCCATCGGTGCATTTGCCAGAAGCCGTCGTTGCCGCGGAGGATGCCCGCGGCCTCGGCGGCTCGCGCCGCCCAGCACGCGTTGGGGTGCAGGGTCTTGCGGGCATTGCGATTGCAGTCGGTGCACATCGGGAAGTGCTTCGCGGACAGCGAGACGTCGTCGCGCTGAGCAAGGATTGCGTTCGCCTGCGCCTCAATCCGCTTGCAGTCCGGGCATTGGTAGTCCGAGATGATCACCAGCCGGATCGGCGCCGCTTCAGGGCCGATGCGATAGCGCCCGATGAAGCGTCCCACGGCTGCGTCGCCGCCCAAATCAATGATTTGCCCCGTCGATTCGGTCAGCTGTCGTTCCGCATCGTTTTCAGCAAGCTCTTTGAACGTCCGCCGGGCCCCTTCTTG
>JAPUKX010000297.1 GCA_027295435.1 Planctomycetota bacterium
CAGGCGCAGGGCGATCAGACCGATGCGGCCCTCGGTCGGGGCCAACAGCAAGTACGGCCAGTCAGGCGAGGCGACCTGCCGCGGCACCTGCAACCCGGCAATCACTTCCGTTCGATCGCTCAAGTTCTCAAGGTTCTGCAGCATCAGGTGGTCTTCGGTGGCCACCAGGGCAAAGCCCGTCCCAACGGCCGCGGCCGCGGAGGATTGCTTTCCTAGCAGGATCGGCGTCGTCTGATGCCGCGAAATCGGTCTCCACAACGCCATTCGCAGCCGCACCGGATGGAAGAATATCAACTGCTCTGGGCCGCGGCGCTGAGCTTCGGTCACGATCGATTGGCTGGCCATGGCTTGGTAGGCATGGTGGATCGTCGCCTGTGATGCCAGCGGCAGTCGCCGGAGCGTTTGATGGATCGTGGTCGGGCTGGCAGCGATCATGTGGGTCGCTTCGAGCATCCCCTGCGTAAGGCGGAGGGCAAAAAGTCCGTCGCCGTGGCCGCTCCACGCCGGAAAGAGCCAGTCGCCGCCTTGGGAGCCGATGGTCCATTCCTCGCCGCTTGCGCGTATGACAAGATCAAAGTGATCTGCATCCCTGGCTCGGCGAGACCAGGCCAATCGCCCCTTTGGGCCGAGGCAGCCGTTGGCGTTGGTCTGCTCATCGGCCACCAGCCACTCGATCTCGCCGTCGAGCCACGCCACCCGGCCGATCCAGCGGGCACCATTGGGTCTGACCGATTCGACCAGGAAACCGCGAGCGTCGCAGGATCGCCCAAGCAGCAAGGGCTCGCCGAGGGTGCGGCGATGCACGGCCCGGCGAAGCTCGCGATCGAGCTGGTAGATCTCGATGTGAGTCGCTCGTGGAACCGTGGCGTTGGGTGCGGCCATCAACGCCGCCCATGTGGGTGGCACACCGGTTTGGGTAGCGACGAATCGACCGTCGGGACTGACGATCGGCAGCGAAAGATTGTCATACGGCACAGACCCCAACGGCAGGATCCCGACCTGCACGTGGCTGGTGCGGGTGATCCCTGCGGGCCTAGCCAGCGGCTCAATAGAATGCCGCGGTCGTGCACGGGGTTTTTGGGGGGACGCCGTGGGCCCCGCCGCGCAACCGGCCGCCGCCACCGCGCTGAGGATGGCCAACCACGTGATCGATCGTTGGTGGATCACTCCTCGCTGGGCTCATCGGCATCGATGTCGGCCGCTTGGGGCGAGGTCTGCTGAGTCCGCGCAAACTGCTTATGCAGCAAGTGTGTCCCGACCGGCTCACGCTCTCGGCTGCGAGCCTGCTCCTTGAGCGGGCGGGTGAGTTCTTCGAGCCGTTGGCGCTCGCCCGCATTGAAGTTGGTGTCGTTCTCCGAGGGATTGTCCACCACCACCGGCGTGATGAAGACGAGCAACTCTGTCTTGGTCTTGGCGGTTTCCCTGGAGGTGAACAACTCACCGAGCAGCGGAATGTCGCCCAGTATGGGAATCTTGCGCACGATCTGCGATTCCGTGTCCCGCAGGATGCCGGAGAGAACAATCGTCTGGCCGTTCTTGACGATGATCTGGGTGGTGGTTTCGCGGCGATCGACGATGAACCCGCCGAAGAGGACTTGCCCGGGCACGATGCTGGACAGCTCGAGATTGATCTCCAGGTCCACGTCCTTCTCGACTGTGATCTGCGGCCTCACATTGAGCATGATGCCGACGGCCTTGTACTCGAACGACTCGTTGACGCTGCCGAAGTCAGTGGTCTGGGTGTTCGTAATGAAGGGGATGTCCTGGCCGTCGAAGAAGGTGGCCTCCTGGTTGTCGGCGGTGAAGATCCTCGGCTCCTGGAGAACGCGAACGTTCGTCTTCTGAGCGAGGGCCTGTATGACGAGGTTGACGCTCACACCGACGTTGAGAATCGACATATCGAACAGATTGCCGAAGATATCATTCTCGGTGGCTTCGGCGCTCAAGGTTGCCCCGATGCGATTGTCGGGGAGCCCGCCGCCGAGGATAGTGTTACTGTTGCTGACGCGAAGGCCAAGCGCCAGCTCATCGGTGAGCTCGACCTCAGCGATGATGCAGGAGATCATGACCTGCCGGCCGGGCTTGTCCAGCGTCGCGATGACGTCCAGCACGGACTGCTGGAACTCCGGCACGGCGAGGACCAGGAGTGCGTTTTGGCGGGCGATGGGCACAATGCGGACGCTGCCGATGAGCGGAGATTCGGGGGTTTGGTCGTCGCGGGCCCGGCCTCGCTGCCAGGGGAAGGAGATCGTCTGTCCTGAGGCGTCGTCGCGCCCGCCGCCTGTGCCGGCGCCGGCGCCGGCGCCGGCAAAGGGAGAATCGCCGATGCCTTCGCCGCCGCTGAGCCCCGATGCAGGCGCCCGAATGGTGCCCCCCGCGCCGGCTTCAGCGAACATCACGTTGAGCTGTTCAGAGAGCTCAACCGCATTGGCGTGCTTCAGCTCCACCACGATCGGCAGGCCGGCGTTCAATGGCTGATCGAGCTGCTCGATGATTGAGTCGAGGAAATCGAAGCTCTCCACGGTCTTGCAGAGAACCACCAGGGTGTGGGAATCCGGATAGGCTTGGAACGTGTAGATTCCGCCGATGGCCTGTTGGACGTTTGAGCGAGCGGCTGCGGCCCCTGCACGACCCCGAGGCGTTTGCCGAGCCCCGCCGCCCGACTGCCCGCTCAGCAAGTCCTGGAGCATGTCTCGCATCTTGATGGGGTCGGTGTACCTGAGGTAATACACCTTGGCCGTTCCTTTCGGACGGGGCAGATCCCACTGGTTGTCGATCAGCTCGGCGATCTCGTCAACCACGGCCGGCTCACCGCTGACCGTGACGGAGTTCTGCTGGACGTTAACGGTGATGCGGAGCTCCGCGGTCGGGCCGATGGTGCCGTCGCCCGTACCCAGCGTCCTTTGCTGGACCTGACGCGCGGTTCCCCGTTGGGCGGGTTGCCGACGCTGTCGCGCCTGTTGCTGGGCGCGCGACGCAGGGCTGGTCGTTCGAGCTTCTTCAAATAGGTCAAGGATGTTCTGCGCGATCTCCGCGGCGTCGGCGTGGGCGAGGCGGAACGTCTCCGTCTTGACTCTCAGATACCGGTGATCCAGCTCGCTGATGAGCTTCCCCATTCGCTGACACAGCCCGATATCGCCCATCAGAATGATCGAATTGGAGTTCTCATCCACTCCCAGCGTCGCGTGGGTCGGCAGCGTACCCTGCAGTTGGTCGGAGATGTCGGCTGCGTCG
>JAPUKX010000298.1 GCA_027295435.1 Planctomycetota bacterium
TTGCCGTACTGGGCGATCTTCCATTCAGTACGCTAACCCGGTTCATGCAGGGCCGGGACATTTCAACCGCTTCCCTGGACCGCCTGGCCGGACCGCTGGGGTTGAGAATCACGACCGGCAGACGCCGACGATCGAAAGGTAGGTGACTCATGGCCAGCGTGTTCAAACGATCGAAAGACCGCAACCGACGCAACGCCCGATGGGCGATCGCGTGGTATGACGAAAGCAATCGGCGCAGGACGAAACTCGCCTTCACCGACAAGGCCGCGTCCGAGCGTTTGGCCCGCAAGCTGGACGATGAGGCCCGCGCCCGCCGCGAGGGATTGATCGACCCTGCTCAGGAACGCTTCGCGGCCCACGCCAAACGCCCGATCACCGAGCACGTCGAGGATTTCCGGTTGTACCTGGCCGACAAGGGCAACACCCAGAAGCGTGTGGATCGTGTGGTGAACGCGATCACCGCCGCTGTCGAAGCCTGCGGCTGGCCCAATATCACGGACATCGACGGCCCGGCGATGCAGGCCCATGTGGCGTCGCTGCGGTCGGCCGGTTTGAGCAATGCTGCGGTCAACGCCAGGCTCCAGGCCGTCAAGAGCCTTTCCCGTTGGCTAGTGACCAATCACCGCCTAACCAGTGATCCGCTGGCGTCGTTGCGAATGCTCAACGCTAGGGCCGATCCTCGCCGCGTCCGCCGAGACCTGCGCGACGACGAGTTACAACGGCTGACTCGTGCCGCAGAAGCCGCAGGCGATGTGGTGGTGATCCCCAAGCGATACCGGGCCAAGGGTGTGCTCAAGACGGGCATCCGTCGCATGTGCGTACCTCAACGGGCCATGCTGTACCGTCTCGCCGCTGGCACGGGCTTCCGCCTCAGTGAACTCAAGAGCCTGACGCCGCGAAGCTTCAACCTCGACGCCGATACGCCGACAGTGACCGTAGAGGCTGCCTACAGCAAGCGCAGACGCCAAGACGTGCAGCCCATGCGTCTGGACCTTGCCGAAGTCCTCCGGCCGTTCCTGGCCACGCTCGACGCCGAGGAATGCATCTGGGCGAAGGTGCCGAGCAACATGGCCCCGATCATTCGGGCCGACCTCGAAACTGCCGGGATTGATCCGGTCGATGATGCCGGGCGTGTGATCGACTTCCACAGCCTTCGGCACACCTACATCACACGGCTTGCCACTGCCGGTGTACCGCCACGAGTCGCCCAGAGCCTTGCGCGGCATTCGACGATCACGCTGACGATGGATCGGTACTCCCACGTCCGTCTGGCCGATGAATCCGCCGCGCTTGAAGCGCTGCCGTCCATCGCCGATGAAACAGCGGAGTTGGCGGCCACGGGAACCGCTGGACGCACCGCGCAGCGCATAGCGCAGCGCGCAGCGATCTCCACGGTGCTTTCGAGTGCAGAATGCGGCACAGCAGACCGGTCGCCTCACGCTCATCGGGGCGCGTGGGGCAATGATCGTAAGCCCTTGGCAGCGTCACAATTGAGCGATCCTGTGCCGCAGGTTGCACAGTCCTGCACAGGCGAAAAGGAAAGAGCCACCCGGGGGACTCGAACCCCCGACCTGTGCTTTACGAAAGCACCGCTCTACCGACTGAGCTAGGGTGGCGCCTCAGAGGCAACGGTATCACCACTCATGCGATCAGACAACGCGCGCCGCAGGCCGTAGCCGGGACGCTACGCGTCACGGCGCCGGCGGGCGTAGCCCGCGCCGGCTATCTGCTCAGCGTGGAATCAACCGGATGGCCGTGGCCGAGGGCAGGTCGAGCGCGCCGTGAACGCGGGCGGCGGCCTCGGCGGTGCGGCCCCCGGAGTTGGTGATCAGCTCCAGCAACTGCTCGATATGGCGCGGCTCGCTGCGGTCGCCGAAGCGCTTGACGGAGTCCGCCACGCGCTTCAGCAGCTCGATCTGTTCGTCATCGGTCGCCGCCAGCGCGTCGTCGAAGAGTTTGCGCTGGGCGCGGTCGCTGTCGATGAGGGCGAGGATGTCGGCGACGGCGAGGCGGACCCCACCGCGGCGGGCGTCATGCGCCTGGATGAGGGTCGATTCGGCATCGGCGATGGCGTAGGCCCGACTGCCTGAGATGGCGATGTCTCGCAGGGTCATGATCGAATCGATCGCGTAGGCTTCGGCTTGAGCCTCCGTCATGCGACCGCCGGCCGCGCGCAACATGACCTCATCAATCAATTCGGCGAAGGCATCCTCAGAGACTCTCGCCCGTGATATCTTGACCCGGATGTCATCGCGGAACTCTCGTCTGAGGCGCGCCATGTCTCCTGAAGTGGCCACGAGAAGCACGGGCACGGCTGCAGTCTTGGTAAACACCCGCAATTGGCCAACGCCTTGGATCGCCGCTTCGGCGCCGGCGACGTTCATGACCACGAGATCCACCCCCACCGACTGAGCGATCGGCGTCATCACGTCGGGAAGCCGCGGGCCTGAAGCGACGATCGTGAACCCCAGATCGCTCAGGCGACTCGCATCGACGCGGCGCTCCTCTTCATCACCCCCAATGATGACCGCATAGCTTTCATCGCCTGTGCGCACGGCTGAGGCGAGCAACGGCACCACGGTGACATCGCCGGGGAACCGTTGGCGCGGCAGCGCCCGGCCGAGGGTGAGCGCAGCCTCGTACCGCACTCGGCGATCGGGGTATTGCAATGCTTCCAGAAGAGGCTGGCGACCGGCCAGGCCCCCAAACAGGTTCGCGCCACCGGTGGTTTGGGACAGGGCCCCAATCGCGTCGCGGACGAGCGGAGTGTCCAGGCGGTCGATCCCGATCCCCAGAACATCCAAGCAGACCCGGGTCCCGTAGACCGTAGCGTAGAACGCGGGACTGTAGCGATTCTCGCCGAAGATGGGGTCGCCCGCGCCGGGGGGCAGCTCGTTGGCTCGCTTCAGATTCGCCGCGACGAAAAGGCTCAAGGCCGGCGCATGGCCGGCGTCAATCTGAAGCGCCTTGCTCGCCGCCCGCATGGCCATCACTTCGCTGAAGATCTCGGTGGCCACGGGCGTTGCTTGGAGCCCGGTGAACGGATCGTATGACCAGACATTATTCGTCGCTTCATAGGGAAACGCGATCAGCGACTCGGATTCGTTGAAGTATTGTTGGGCGAGCTTGGTGTACAACACGGCGAGGCCACCATTGACGCCGCCGACCCGCCGAAATGCCCGCCCGGCCGCCTCGCGGATCGCCGCCGCCGCCGAGGCGTCTTCGGCAAGCTCCATCAAATAAGGTGCAGCGTGGGGATAGCCGATCTCACCCAGCAGGCCGCAGACGTAGCGCCTATTGTCCGCATCCAGATGAGCCAACGCTTCGCACAGCGGCGTGACGGCTTGCCGGCCGATCATGATAATCATGTCGCCTGCAGCGGACCGTGACCGCTCGTTTTGCCCTTCAGTCATCACCCGCAGCAGGCTGGGCACGGCGTATTCACCAGCTCCGGTCAGAAGCTGACGCGCCAGCATTTTCATTCGCTGCGTACCGGTGAGCATCGAGATCGCGGCCTCGATGCGATTCGAGTCGCGAGCCAGGTCGAGCCGACCGCTATGCACCCGCCGATCCAGCTCGGCGGCGAGGTGTTCCAGTTCGGGCATGCGGTGTGCCGTACCGAGGGCCGCTTCGAAGCGCTCGCGTGTGGTCTTGCCTTCGTCGAGCAGCTCCGCGAGCTGGGCGTCCGTGATCCCCGATTCAATAAGGCGCTGGGCGAACGCCGCGGCCAGGTCCGGCTTGGCGATGCGCGTGTAGTGGACGAAATCCTCCAGCAGCTGCGCCGGATCATCATCCTGCGCCCAAACCGGGGCCAGCATCGTCAAGACCACGCACAGTACGACAAGTCCGTGGCGAGAACACGCGCGAATCATCATCGGGATCGACTCCTACCTTGCCCTGGACTCGCTGTGGGAGGGTTGGGCGACGGACCGACCGTCCCCTGTGCTACATACCAGCGAATCAAGGCTCCCCCAACCCGTTGAACCTAGCCCGGGACGGCTGCAGTGTCAACGAATTGTGACACACAGGCAATACGCATTTGCGTGGCGGGCGGTTCCTGTTGTACATTCCCGGACGTCTGCGGTGTCCACCCCGGGGCTTGGGCTGGGGGGACGAAAAGGGAAGGCGGTGAAAATCCGCCGCGGACGCGCCGCCGTGACGGGCCGCTGATCGCCTCGATCGGCATCTTGTCTCCTACGAAGCCACTGTCGGGCCTGCAAGGGGCGCCGATGGGAAGGCGGAGGCAAGCCACCCGAAGCCGGAAGACCTGCCGCAGACGACAGGCGTTGCCCTCGCGTGTAGGGCGTGTGCCTTTGGGCTCCGGTCCGTTCCCGCCGGCGCCATTGGCGTCCTGAAACGTGCGCGCCAAGGCAACAATCCACGTGTCGGGAACCGTTGGGCGCGGTTCCCAACGAACTGAAGGAGTAGCTGACATGATGAATCGGCGCCTCGGTATTTGCGTGGCCGCTGCGGCTGCGGTCACTGCCGGCAACTCGCCGGCCCAAGCTGGTGACGATCCCTTCGCCGATGAATGGGTTTCTTATGACGAGGGCACGAATGCCGCCCCCGGATACACCGACCCCAAAACCTCCTTGGGGCCGCCGGAGCGGTTTACCGGCGAAGGCGTGTTCCCAGGTGTGGTGAGCGCGTTCAATCCGCCGTTTCTGCCCAATGAGATCGTCTCGATCGGGGCTGACGGACACCTGGTCGTACAGTTCAACACCCCCGTCACCGATGATCCGGCGAACCCCTTCGGCATCGACCTGCTGATCTTCGGCAATAC
>JAPUKX010000299.1 GCA_027295435.1 Planctomycetota bacterium
CCCTGGCCGAGGAGCTCGACGACGATGCACGTCAACTCCGCGGAGACGCAGGCAACGACGTCGTTCCAGAGGCGACCATCGCTGGCAATCCCGTGCAGGAAGACGGTCTCCGGCCCCGTGCCGCTTTTCGCATAGTGCATGTGGTCCGCCGCTCTTCCTGACCGTATCAATAGCGAGACCGAGCGGGCGCGAGCCCGACCTCGGGCCTTGTTCGGGGCGCAACCGGGATGAGCTCTACGCCGACATTTCCCATTTGACCAACGCCTGGCTCCACCGCCGAGCTTTCCGAGGACGAGTGTAACGCCGTGCCCCCGGCAACCCAAGTTCCAGTCGCTTGCTTCTGTCCGGAATCGACGGTGACCCCCCGCCGCGGGCCCCAAGACGGCTCTCCTGGAGGCCCAGTCGGACCGCTTGGTCAGCTGCACCGCCTCATCGAGGTCACGTCTTGAACGGGTGCGGCTCCTATGCGGCCGTCGATCGCTGCATGATCTCCCCGCGGCGTTTCGCCAGGTAGGCAGTGATGGCGTCCTGGTGGCGAAGCCCGGACTCAGATTCCGACTCGAAGGCGATGCCGTAATCAATCTCCGTGCCGGCGACGCAGCGGTGGCAGATGATCCCGTACAACTCTACGGGATGTCCGCAATCTGGAAACGACATCGAGATGGCGATGCGCCTGGTCTCTAGGAGCGCTGACTCCACCTCGGCCGAGACACGGAACTTCGCCCCGGTCGCCGAGATGTCAACGAGCCGAACTGGATATCGCTGGCCGTCCCGACCGACCCCCAGAGTGACCTTGACTGGCAGTTCAGGATTCGGCTGGACCCGATTCGATCCGCGCCGGTTGAGGAGCCGGCGGATATCTGGAGAAAGATGCTGGAAGTCGCCGTAATCGGTGAACCGAAATCCATAGCTGCGGGAGTCGGGCTCCTCGGTCCGGCGCGTCACCCTCGCGCGTGCCAGAAGCGGCCTGTCAAGCCGGTCGGAGGTAAACCGAAGCTCCACCTCTTGACGGATCGCGAGATCCGGGCAACGAGTCAAAGAGAAGCGCACGCCCGCTTCGTCGGCGCTGAGGTCCAGGAGCAATCCCGACACGTCCGGTTCGTCGGCCAACAGCAGGCTCACCAGTAAAGCGTTGCTCTTTTCGAGTCCGATACTGGTCCAGGCTCGCCCTTGCATGGTCACTCCTACGTCGTCCAACACCTGTTCCCACCCTGGCGAGTGCGACTCGCCCACCCTCCCAATTTGAGAGGAAGCCGGGCCCGGCCGCCTCAGACGACCCCTCTTCGGATGTCGGGTCTTTCGTGGCCAATCTTGAGCGCACAACCCTTGCGAGATGAGTGCCACGGCTTCGTCGGCAGCCCGATCGTTTCGACACACGCCACCCGGCAATCGTCACGGGGCGCGCTGATCTTCAGCCGGCTGATCGGCCATCGATACATCGAATTGATCGACCATTGGCGAAACCTCATCGGTCTGGATCACCGCTTCGGACGCCGATAGCAGACGGCCGGCGATGAGCGGCAGACCCACCACGCCGATCGCTGTTACCAGCGCCGCCACCCGCGGCCAGATGACAGGTCGTGACACGATCGTTTCGCTGGTCGGCGTAGGCATGGCCAGCATCGGCAGGCCCAGCAACCGCAGGTAGTACCACGCGCTGATCGCACTGTTGATCAGCGCAATCAACACCAGGGCGACGTGGCCGGCTTTGACACCGGCCATGAACAAATACAACTTGCCCAAGAAACCCAGCAGCGGCGGGAACCCCACGAGCGACAGCGCCGTGATCGCCATCACGATCGCCAGCGCCGGGTGGCGGTGGCGCAGACCGGCCAGATCGTCCAGGGACTCGATCTCCTCGCCCTTGCGCTCAAGCGCCCCCAGCACGGCGAACGCGGCCGTGTTCATCACCCCGTAGGCCAGCAGATAGAACAACACGGCGTTGATGCCCAGAGCGGGCCCGGCGATCACGCCGATGAGCATGTAACCGCTGTGGGCAATGGAGCTGTAGGCCAGCAACCGCTTGGCGGACCGCTGGAGCATCGCCCCGATGTTGCCCAGCGTCATCGTGAGCACGCAGATCATCCACAGGGTGATGAGGATCGGCTGGGGCAAGCCCTCCACGCCCGGGCCGAGATGCCCGCTCCAGCCGACGGTCATCAACAACAGGATGATCGCCAGCATCCCCGCCGTCTTGGGTACGAAGGCCAAGAAGGCGGTCACCGCAGAGGCCGCGCCTTCGTACACATCGGCGGCGTAGAAGTGCATCGGCACGGCCACGATCTTGTAGGACACTCCCAGCAGCGCGAGGACCATGCCCACGAGGGCGAGTCGATTCAGCCCGCCGGCCGCCGCCTGCTCAGCGAACGCGTCGCGCATCTCGGTCAGCACGATGGTTCCGGTCGAGCCGTACAGCAGCGCGAGCCCGTACAGGAATATCGATGCGGCCATTGCTCCCAGGAAGAAATATTTCACCGCCGCTTCCTGGGCTTTGCGCGACGGCCGGCTGATGGCGACCATGACGTAGGTGGGCAGCGACGTGAGCTCCAGAGCCAGGAACAGCCAGATCAGGTCGTTGGCATTGCACACCAACATCACCCCGATCAGGCTGAGCAGGAAGAACACGAAGTACTCGCCGCGGCTGACCCGGATGGGATCAAAACGTGCCCGACCGCTGGCCACCGCCTGCTCCAAGGGCCGGTCGATCAAGCCGATGCTCAGCATTGTCAACACAATGCCGATCGCGCAAACGACCATCTTTACGTACTTGCCCAGCATGGGGATGAGCAGGCCGTCGGCAACCTTCGCAAGGCGGTCGTCGGTGTAGAGCAAAGGCGTGATGATGAACGCGACGGCGAGGAACCCGATCACCACCAGCGGGACCGCATTGCGTATGCCTCTGGCCTTGCACAGACCCATGACCGAAATCACCACGACCCCAGCGAACAGCCACAGCTCCGGGATGAGGAACCACAACTTGTCAACCATCGAGGCGCTCCTCATGCTCGCGGGGCTGCTGCACAACGACGCCCAGGTCAACCGCTAGATCGGAGGCCGATTCGTGCGACGCCGCCAGATGCCGTTCAACCGTCGCTGGGTAGGCCCCGAGGACGCCATTAATCGAGCCTTCCATGGCGTCGGTCAACGGCTTTGGCTGAAGACCGATGTACAGGCACAGGACGGCTAGCGGGGCAAGCACCCCGATCTCGCGTATGGTCAGATCAGCGGGGAGGCGAATCGCGTGGGCAGCCGCGCCGCGGGCCGGTTCAATGAGCGGCCCGAACACCACTTTGCCCACCATGATGAGCAAGTACATCGCGGCGAAGATCATCCCGACGCCCGCCACCGCCGCATACCACGGCCCCAGCACCCCCGGATAGATCGCGTTGTCGGCACTGGCCGTAAACGCACCAACGAGACAGAGAAACTCACCGACAAACCCATTGAGCCCCGGCAGGCCCACCGATGAAAGCACGAAGAACACCATGAAGAATGCCCACACCGGCATCCGCTTGGAAAGCCCGCCCAGCTTGGTCATGTCGCGAGTGTGGTAGCGCTCATAGATCATCCCCACCAGGAAGAACAAGGCCCCGGTCGAGAGGCCATGATTGAGCATGTACAGCACCGAGCCCTGAACACCCAGCGGATTCAGTGCGAAGAGCCCCAGCACGCAGAAGCCGAGGTGGCTGACCGATGAGTACGCAATCAACCGCTTGATGTCATCCTGCACCCAGCAGATCAGCGCGGCGTACAGAATGCCGATGATCGACACCACCGCGATGGCCGGCGCATACGCGACCACCGCCTCCGGGAGCATCGGCAGCACGAACCGGTACAGCCCATACGTCCCCAGCTTCAACAGAATGCTGGCCAGTACAACCGACGCGGCCGTCGGCGCTTCGGTGTGAGCCAGCGGCAGCCAGGTGTGCAACGGGAACAACGGGACCTTCACCGCAAATCCCGCCAGCAGCGCCAACAGCACCCACGCCTGTTGCGACGCGGTAAGTTCGGTAGCGGCGAAGACGGTCAGAGCTGCGATGTCAAACGACCATTGCCCGTACCCGATCTGGTACTGCCACGCAATGTAGAGCAATCCCGCCAGCGCAATCAGCGATCCCGTGAACGTGTACAGAAAGAACTTGGTGCAAGCCCTAGCCCGGCCCTCGCTTCCCCAGATCGCAATGAGGAAGTACATCGGCACAAGCGTGAACTCGAAGCAGACGTAGAAGAAAATCAGATCGCGGGCGATGAACACCCCGATCATCGCTGCCTCGATCGCCAGCAGCCAGCCGTAGTATTCCTTGAGCCGCTCGTTGATTGCGGTGAACGACCCGGCCACGCACAGCGGCATGAGCAGCGTCGTCAGCAAGACCAGCAACATCGAGACCGAATCAGCCCCCAGGCTCAGCGTGATGCCGAGCTTTTCCAGGCCCGGCCAGGGGATCGACCCCTCGAACCCGAAGCCGCCGTCGTCCCAGTGCCCAAACACAAGTGCAAGCATCACGCTGTAGACAAACGTCGCCGCGGACACCCCAAGCGCAATCCACTTCGCCTGCCGCGACGGCGCAATCGCGATGACGATCGCCCCGAACAACGGAACCCCAAGCAGCAGCGCCGGCCAGACCCACATCAGCCTGCCCCTCCCATCCAACGGCTCAGCCAATCGACCAGCTGAGGCATGAGGAAGACAAGAATCCCCAGCAGCGCGACACCTCCGGCCATCGACACCGCGTATGACTGCAAGATGCCGTTGGAAAGCGGCTGAAACCCACGACCCAGCAATCGGGGAACCCGTGCAACGCCGTCTACGATCGCCATATCAATGATGTAACGGTCGAAGAGATTGAGGATATGACCGCCCAGCCACAGCGGCCCGCGGAACATCAGGTGGTACAGCTCGTCCACGTACCACTTGTTCTCCATCGCCGTGGGCAGCCATCGCGTGGCCGGATTGGCCAGCATCGCATTCTTCAGGCCGTCCGCAGCCTTGCGATTCACTAGGTGGAAATATCCCGCAACGGCAATTCCCAGCAGTCCGACAGCGCTCGCCACCCACGGCATCCAGTGGTGAGGGTCCTCCCAGAAGCCGGCGCCCTGGGCAAGCGGGCTGTAGTACGCGGCGGTGGAATCTTCAATCCGCTCACCCGCCCAACCTTTCAAGAAGATCGACCCCACCGCGCCGATCGTGATTACGATCAGCACGAGGTTGACCGCCAACCGCGGCGCATGCGGGCGAAACTCGCCGTGCTCGGGGGCGTGATCATCGTCGGGTTGCTCCTCGCCGGCCTCGAAATGAACCGGCCCGGCACAAACGCGGAACCACACCCGGAACGCGTAATAGGCGGTCAGGAACGCGGTGATGATGGCGATGACACCCAGCGCCCGAAACCCCGGACCCGTCGAGATGAACGCCTGGGCCATGATCGCGTCTTTGGACCAGAACCCGTTGGTGATCAGCGGCACCCCGGCCAGGCACGCACAGGCATAGAGCATCGTGAAGCTGGTGATCCGAAATCCCGGCAGATGCCGCAGACCCGAGACCTTCCGCAGGTCCACTTGCCCGGCGAAACCGTGCATCACCACCCCGGCGGTCAGGAACAGCACCGCCTTGAAGAACGCGTGGGTGAAGACGTGATACGCCGCCCCGACGCTCGACAACATGCCGAGGCCCATGAACATGTAGCCGAGTTGCGAGATCGTCGAATAGGCGAAGATGCGCTTGATGTCGTGCTGGGCCATGGCGATGGTCGCCGCCAGCAGGGCCGTCAACCCGCCGATCCACGCGACCACCGTCAACGATGCCGGTTCCAACAGGAACACCGGGTACATTCTGGCCACCAGAAAGACGCCGGCCGTGACCATCGTCGCCGCATGGATCAGGGCCGACACCGGCGTGGGACCTTCCATCGCATCGGGCAGCCACACGTACAACGGGATCTGCGCGCTCTTGCCGAACGCCCCGAGCATCAGCAAGTACGGAATCGCCTTGATCGACCAGCCGCCGGCTTCAGCGCTGTAACTTCCGCTGTCAAGCGCCTCAAACAGCGCGCGGTATTCGACCGTCCCGAAGTTATGCCAGATCAAATAGATCGCCAGCGCCAGCCCGAGGTCGCCGATGCGGTTGACGATGAACGCTTTCTTCGCCGCCGCCACCGCCGACGGTTTGCGGTAGTAGTAGCCGATCAGCCAATACGACGCGAAGCCCACGCCCTCCCAACCCAGATACAGCATCAGCAGGTTGTCGGCCATCACCAGGGCGGTCATAGCGAACAGGAACACACTGATGCCCGCGAAGAATCGCGCGTAGCCGCCCCGGACATCGGCCTCCATATACTCGCTCGCATACAGGGCGATCAGCGTGCCCAGCCCCGTCACGAACAGCATCCACAGCAGCGTCAGCGAATCGACGTACAGCGAGAAGTTGGCAATAAACGTCCAGCGGTCGCCGCCCAGCACGATCCAATCCAGCAGGTGAATCACAACCGGCTGGTCGTACTGCAACCACAGCGCCAAGGTCATCAAGAACGATGAGCCCAGCAAGCCCACGGTGATCCACGCGGGCAGCTTGTTCTTCACGCGCAACGCAGCGCATAGCCCGCACATCACCGTCGATATCGCAGGCAGCCAGAGAATCCAGCCCGCCCATCCCATGCCGGCTGCGGTCTCAGCGATCGGTATCGGCGCAGACGGTTCGGGCACGAGCGCCGCATAGCCCGCCAGCACGCTGAAGATGTTCGCCGCTGCGATCACGTCTCTCTCAGCTCCGACCACGCCTCAGCGCTCAGCGTCGCCTTATGCCGATACAACAGCACCACCAAGGCCAGCGCCAGCGCCGCCTCAGCCGCAGCGATCGTGAGGATGAAGATCACGAACACCTGGCCGGAGACGTCGAGGTGGTATCGGCCGAACGCAATCATCGCGATGGCCGCCGCCTGGAGCATCAGCTCGGTGCACAGGAACATCACGATCATGTTGCGCCGGGTGAGAAAACCGATCAGGCCGATCACCAACAGCAAGGAGCTGGTCAGCATGTAGTGGCTCAGCGTCAGCCCGTTGATCGGCACCGTGGAGGCCAGGATCATCGGCCACCCCCGCCGGTGCCCGCATCCGGTGGAGCATCGCTGGCACCGCCGCCGCGCCGGTGCCCGTCGCCGGCCGCCGCCGCCCGCTTCTCCTGCTCCGATAGCTCGATCTGCCGTTGGGCCAGCACCACCGCGCCGAACATCGCCATCAGCAGGATCACCCCGGCCAACTCCAGGCTGACCGGGAACTTGGCGATCAGCGCCAAGCCGACTTGCTCGATGTTCTGCGGCATCGCGTCGTCGGGAAGCCAAACCCTCTGCAGCTCGGTTGACTCGGCGGTGCGCACAAGCACATAGGCGGCGACTTCATCGATACCGATGAGTTCAACGACGACCGCATGTCCAAACCGGTCGGCAACGATCTCGATGTCAGTGGATTGGCCAAGTTCCTGGCGAACAGCTGAGGCCAACCGATCCGGCAAGGCGTCAAGCTGTTGCCACGTCTGCACTAGGGCCTGTTGCTCCGAAGGCGGCGCCGGCAGATCGGCGATCCCATCGGGTGAAAAAAACATGTCGCCCAGCAGCGCGAACAACATAAACCCGACCACCACCGCCGCCGCCGGCTCGCGCGGCACACGGTCGTAATCAGGCTGGCCGTCCTGATCATCCCCCTCCGGCGTCTGCTGGGCGAGCATCAGCACGAAGAGGTAGGTGATGAGGATCGCCCCCGCGTACAC
>JAPUKX010000003.1 GCA_027295435.1 Planctomycetota bacterium
GCAAGCACGATGGCGCCGCCGATCGCCAGCCCGCGGAGCTGGCCGGCGTCCAGACGCGGTTGCTGCAACTCCAACGACCTCACGGGTAGCTGTGAGCCGGCCTGCGGATCATCGCGGGACAGGCTACTCATCAACCCCTCCTATTTGACCCTGCCGGTAGGCTCATCTGATGAGAGCATCAGCTCAAAGCGTCGGCGGCGGGCGCCGACTACTTTCGGAGCAAGGACGACACCGGTCCATCTTCAGCGGCGTGACGGCCCGTGGGCCCCACCTCACCCTAATACCCCTCTGCTACGGGCTCTGCACCCGGTTTGGTTCGGGCGAATCCCGCCATCCATACATCATAGATCACCTCACCCGACAACCGTCCGCCGTCATGCCCAGAACCGAGGCCGTCATTAGAACTGAAAGCGGCTCGCCGGCGGCGGCCCGAACACATCGTTGCCGAAGTTGCGGTCCAGCAAAAATCCGAAACCGTACGTAATCCGCAACCCGCTGCGGAGGACCGCAAGCGGTGTCGCAATCCAGCTCGTTCCTATAATAATATGGTCATCCGGCTTCAAGTACAGATCCGGCTCCGTCTTTTGTCGAATGGCGGCCAGGTTCAGACGCAGGGTTGCTTCGCGGCCCTCGCCAACGATGCGGGTCAAGTCCACGCGCTCCGGAACCGCCAGGGCCCCCGGACCGCCCGCAGCAGCGACAAGACGGCTCAGCGTCACCCGGCTGTTGGCCGGCAGCGTATATACGCCCGGCCGGGCGATCTCACCGTCGATGTACACCACACCCACCACCGGCTCCTGGACGTAGATGAGATCGTTGGGCCGGATCACGATGTTGTATGAGCTGTCGCCCTGCTTCAGTTTGTTATACGGAATCTCGATGACTCGCTCGACGATGAGTTTTTCCTGGGCAGCCGCCACGGCTACTTCGGCAGGGACCGCTGGGACGTCCGACGGCACCCGAACCCACTCGCCGCGTTCTTCGACATAGATATAGAGATCTCCCTTGGCCGGCTCTGTCGGTAGCAGGGGGGGCTGGATGGTCACCTCGCCGATCTGGGCGGCCGGCTGCTTGGGAACTCGTATCGGCTCTAACTCGTCAATATCAATCAACGGTTCACCCTCTTGCCGCAGCAAGGCCGGGCTGATGCTGTTATCACGATTCTCTTGAAGCTGCTCAATCAGCTTTTCGATGTCAACGGAGGGCGTCCATTGGATGTCTTCTTCATCGCGGCGATCGAAGACCGGCAGGACCTCCTTGGTGAGGGGGATCTGGCGAATCAGATAGATCTTCCGCGTCGTCAATGGCACGCCGCCAGCCACGGCCAACGCATCGAGCAGGCGGAAATCCGGCCGTCGAAGGGCGTAGACGGCGGTTCCCGCCACCGCCCCATAAAGGGTATAACGAAACGCCGCGCCATCCTCGACGACGACGTTCACAACAGGATTGCGCATAACGTCTCTTTCCAGGAGACGCACAATCTCGTCCTGAAACTCCTGAGCGGTCAATCCGGCGGCGCGGAGATCGCCCAGCACCGGCAGTCTGAAGTATCCGCCGGCATCGATGCGCCGGCTTGACGTTGTCACCTGCCCCTGCGCGATCAACTCCAAGATCTCAACGGTGATAATGTCGCCCGGCGCGAGCCGATAGGTTAGATCGCTGGGGATCAGGTCCTCGCGCGTCACTTCGGTTGCGCGAGCCCATGGGTCTTCCTCCCGCTCGATCACATCGATCCGCTCAAGAATAGGAATGGTCGTCGGCATGTGCTCGAACCGACCGGTCTTCGACAGATCGAAGAACGAATCGACCTCGCAACCAGACATGGCGAACATCATCGCCGCGAACATGTACAGGGCGGAATGAAGACGGTGTCGATTCACGGGATCCTCTGCAAGTCACTCGCTGCACGTCGGCGCCTTGCGGCCGGCCATTCGCCAGGAGAACCAAGGATGCGGCGCCTGCCCAGTCGCCGCCGGGGCGTGTGTGGACCGAGGCGCAGGGTTGCTGTTGGGCATGGTTGCATCCAAGCGGACTGCGCCGGTTCTGATGCGGCCGCGCGACCTAAGTTGGCTGGTTATCATTCGTTAGCTCCTTTCTATCGGTTCAGACAGGACGGACGTGTGGCGAAAAAAGGGGCTTGGGTTTTCCGATAATGAGGGCCGCCCGCAGCCGGCGCAATCGACGGCCCAGCGGCCCCCGATGCCGCGCCAAACGGGAGAATCGCCGGTCCCCGCCTTGGCGGACCGGACGGTCGGCGACGTATCACGCTTTGCGTCTGCTCGTGGGGGATAATGCCGCCGATATCTGGATGGAATAGAGTCTCATCACGATGACCTCTCATGCTGCCACCGACGCACGGGTCCAACAGGCTGAACGACCGATATTCAGCGGAGCCATCGCCCGGACGCTGGCCCGGCACCCTCGTCCGCTGGGTGGTGATACGGCCCGGCGACTCGCGACGCCCACGGTCAGCCTCACCCCCATGGTGCTGAACAACGCTGACGCCCGCGTGCAGCAATTGTTTATCGGCCGAAAGCCTCCGTGGATCCGTGCCCGAGCCCCGGGTGGCCGCGGGTACGACCGCCTGAAGAAGATCGTGGACGAACACCAGCTCCACACGATCTGCCAGGAGGGCTCCTGTCCCAACATCGGCGAATGCTGGAGCCGCGGCACCGCCACGATCATGATCCTTGGCGACACCTGCACGCGGTCCTGTGGATTCTGCAACGTCAAGACCGGCCGGCCGCAACCGCCCGATCCGGATGAGCCTCGCCGTGTCGCCGAATCCTTGGCCCTGATGAACCTCACACACGTCGTCATCACCTGCGTCGATCGCGACGACTTATCGGATGGCGGCGCCGCGATCTGGGCCCAGACGATCCGCAGCACTCGCGAGGCCTGTCCTCACACCTCAGTCGAAGCGCTCGTTGGTGATTTCAGGGGCGATCCCGACGCTCTGCAGATCGTTATCGAGGCCCGGCCGGCGATCCTCGCTCATAACATGGAGACGGTGCGGCGCATGCACCCCACCGTGCGCCCCCAGGCGAAGTACGATCGCTCATTACAGGTCCTCAGCCAGATCAAGGAGAGCGGGCTGGTCTCAAAGACCAGCATCATGGTGGGCATCGGCGAGCGCGACGACGAAGTGCTCGACCTCATGGATGATGTGCGATCATCCGCCGACATTGATATTCTCACCATCGGTCAATACCTTCAGCCCACGCGCAATCATTTGCCGGTCGACCGCTGGGTTACGCCCGAACAGTTCGAGCAGTTCAAGCTCGAAGGACTGCGGCGGGGTTTCA
>JAPUKX010000030.1 GCA_027295435.1 Planctomycetota bacterium
TCCACGCGCGACCACCCGGAGCTCGATACACGCTGTTGAAGCTGTCCTCGATCGTCACCATCAAGCTGACCGCGGAATAGATCAGCACCGCAACGCCGACCGACGTGATCGCGGCCAAGTTGAGATCCTTGACTTGGGAAACGAAGCCCAGAAGCCACTCGCTCAGTGATTGCAGCTCTCCGGCGACGCCGTCTTCAGCGCCGGTGGGCGCCATCTGCACTGCATCCAAGCCCAGCGCGGTAAAGAGATCCGCTATGCGCTCCACGAATTGATCGAAACCGCCGATCGCTTTGATCACGATCGTGCCGACTACGAGCACCGGCAGGAGCGAAAAGAGCGTGCGGAAGGCGAGGGCCCCGGCCATCTGCGGCGCGCGATCCTCACGAAGCTGCCGCGCGCCGTACCGGCCGAGGTCATAACAGAACCGCACCGTCTTTTGCCAACGGTTCAGCTCATCCAGCGGTTGCGTCACCACCCGCTTGAGCCAATCAACCACCGGCCGAAATCGCAGACGAGTCATGGGCCACCTCCTACATCGGCGATCGGCGCCGCCCCACCTAAGCCGGGCTCGCGATCAACGACCAGGCCAGGTTTGCCTACGAGCTGTGGGCGGGGCTCAATGACCCCCCCGGGCGGCTCGTGCTGATCAACTCGGCCAGCATACCATGATCGAAATGCCCGCCGATCACCCGTTCAACGACGCACGCCGTGGTGACCGCCTGCACAAGGTGCTCGCCGAAGCAGGTGTCGCCTCGCGCCGGGCGTGCGAGCAGCTCATCACGTCCGGGGCTGTGGCGGTCAACTCGACGCCGATTACAACGATGCCGGCATGGGTGGATCCCGCTCGTGATCACATCACGGTCAACGGCAAGCGGATCAAGACTTCGCCACGCCACCTCTACATCATCCTGTTCAAACCCAAGGGCGTCATCTGCACGAACGCCGATTCCCAGGGACTACCCCGGGCGATCGATCTGGTCCATCATCCATCCGGTGCGCGATTGTTTGCAGTCGGCCGGCTTGACGTGGACAGCTCCGGTCTGCTGCTGTTGACCAACGATGGCGATCTTGCAAACCGGATCACTCACCCGCGATACCACATGCCCAAGGTCTATGAGGTCACGGTCAGGGGCTCGCTCGATGCCGAGTCTCTCAAGAAGCTCGAGAAAGGACTGTTCCTGCACGACCGCAAGGAGCGCCATGGATCAAGGACCGGTCGATCGCGCCTCAAGCTCATCAAGCGGGACCGAGATCGGACACGCCTGCTGATGGAGCTTCGGGAGGGCAGAAACCGCCAGGTCCGCCGCATGATGGTGCAGGCGGGCCATCCGGTGAAGAAGCTGCGCCGGATCCAGTTGGGGCCGCTGAGGCTCAAAGGCCTCCGCGTCGGGGAGTGGCGGCAACTGACCGCCCGTGAGCTCGCGGTGCTGAAACGCGCCGCATACGGCAAGGTATCAGCGGCCGGGGCGCGCT
The DNA here is from genome assembly GCA_027295435.1 of Planctomycetota bacterium. Classification (GTDB taxonomy): domain Bacteria; phylum Planctomycetota; class Phycisphaerae; order Phycisphaerales; family SM1A02; genus JADFFQ01. The sequence goes on from JAPUKX010000030.1 coordinate 1,474, forward strand.
CGCGTGCGGCCTCCGGCTAGACCGCCTCCTGTGTCACCTCTTCCATGTCGAGCGCGATCATGATCTCGCCGGCTAGATCCTCTTGCACGATGGTGATCCGCCGAAGCCGAACAAGTTCGAGCATGGCGAGGAATAACCCGATCCGGTGCACACGGTCCCGCCCGCTGAACGCCTCCTGCAACGTGAGCCGGCACCCTTCAGTCCCGCTCAGCCGATCGAGCAGCTCTTGCTGATAGATCGCTGCCGGCGTGTCATCAAGTTCGACCCGATGATCCCCAAACTTGTCGAAGTCGATCGAGGCGATGATCCGCTCGTATGCCTCGTACAGATCAAACACATGGGCATCGTCCAGCTCCAGCAAACGCGGCTCTGCGGCGGCGTCAGGGTGTCCGGCGCGATACGGCCGGGCCGGATACTGCTGCATGAACGCATTGCGTCGCTGCTGTAGCGCCTCCGACGCGAGGCGAAACCTCTGGTACTCAAGTAACTGCTGCACAAGTTCGTATCGGGGATCGGCCGGCTCGTCGGCCGGGGCTTCGAGGCCCTCGTCGCAGGGCGGTTCGCCGCGCTCATCCGGCGGCATGAGCGTGCGCGACTTGATCTCCATGAGCGTCGCCGCCATGACCAGAAACTCCCCCGCCGCCTCAATGTCGATGTCGTCGATCGGGTCGAGGAATTGCAAGTACTGATCGGTTATCTGGGCAATTGGAACGTCCTGGATATCAACCTCGGCCTGGCGAATAAGGTACAGCAGCAGGTCCAGCGGACCATGAAAGGCATCGAGTCTAACCTGGTAAGCCTCTGGAATCGGCATGGGAGGAAGAAGGGGTTAGGAGTTAGGAGTCAGGGGTTAGGGATTAGGGAAGAATGGGTGCGGATTCGCTAGCCTAGCGCCCTCTTTCAGATCAGCCCTTGCAGTACACTATAACCAATGAACCGTACCGATCAGCAAACTGACGAAACCACGTTCATTGCCGAGGCCCTACGAGCCGAGGCCGACGCCATCCGGCGCATTGCCGATCGGGTCATGACCGGTGAGCCCGATTCCTGGCGAGAGGCGCTGGATCTGTTGGAGCGCTGTGACGGCCACGTCGTCGTCTCCGGTCTGGGCAAATCGGGGCTCATCGGGGCGAAGATTTCCGCCACCTTCACCAGTCTCGGCCAGCCCTCCAGCGTGCTGCATCCGGCGGAAGCTGTGCACGGAGACCTCGGTCGTGTGCGGAGCGGAGACGTCGTGATGCTGCTGAGCTATAGCGGCGAGACCGATGAGGTGGTCAACCTCGCGGCGATCCTCAAGGCGGACGGCGTGGCGCGATTGGGCATTTCGTCCAGCTCCGCCTCTACTTTGGCGAGGCTCTCAACCGTGCATCTGAGCCTTGGTGATCTGACCGAGGCGTGCCCGCTGAATCTGGCCCCCACCGCTTCCACGACCGCGTTGCTGGCCCTCGGCGACGCCCTGGCGCTGGCGCTGTCCCGCCGGCGGAACTTTGGAGCCGATGATTTTCATCGACGCCATCCAGGCGGCATGCTCGGGGCGGGGCTCCGGCCGATCGTCGAGGTGCTGCGGTTCAAGGTCGGCCGAAATCTCCCCGTCGTGCAGGACACCGTGACCGTTCGCGCGGCGTTCGAGCAATCACAAACCGGCCGGCGACCGGGGGCCATGATGCTCGTCGATGAGAACGGCCGGCTGTCAGGCATCTTCACCGATGCCGACCTGCGCCGACTCATGCTCACGGATCCGGGCGGCATGGATCGGCGGATCGCTGAGGTCATGACTCCTCGGCCGGAGCATCTGGTTGTGGACGACCTCGTTCGTGACGCCGTGCGGCTGATGCGGGAGAACCGCCACGACGAGATTCCCGTCCTGGACCGCGACGGCAAACCCGTGGGCCTGGTCGATGTCCAGGACCTCATCGCCCTGAAGGTCGTCAGTGAATGACCGATCAACCCGGATGCCACGCTGTGTGACAAAGCGATTGCGGAGATGTCAGCTTTCCGCGAATATGCATTCGTGGCTATCAGGCTGTAGAATGTCGCCATGTCAATTGTTGTTGCGGTAAGAAAGGACGGGCGGACGGTGATGGCGGCGGATAGCCTCAACGTCTTCGGCCAGGAGCGGGTTTCCACCGACAACTCCAAGGCCGCAAAGATTCGCACGATCGGCTCGGCATTGCTCGCGATCACCGGCTGGTCGGTCTACGCCAACATCCTCGATGATCTTCTTACCGACCGCGACACGCCTGTGCTGCGCGATGAGAAGGAAATCTTTGCGTTCTTCATCGAGCTGTGGCGGCAATTGCACGAACGATATCCGTTCGTGAACGACCAGGCCCACACCAAGGACACGCCGTTCGGCGATCTTGACGCGTCGTTTCTCGTGGCCAACCAAAACGGGATCTACAAGGTCTCGCAGGATTCCAGCGTCTGCCGCTTCGACAAGTATTACGCGATCGGCTCCGGGAGCGTTTACGCGCTGGGCGCCTTGTACCAGGTCTACGACAAGGATCACGATGCGGCCGACCTCGCTCGCCGGGCAGTGGCCACGGCGATCGAGTTCGACATCTACTGCGGCGGCGAGATCGACATGTTCGATGTCCAGCGGTAGCGCCGCCCCGAGTGAACTGGTTGCCCACAATTGCCGATCAGCAGGAGGTCTGAATGTCAAACGCTGCTGCCGCCGTCGAGCTGCTCTGCCTGGACGTCGACGGGGTGATGACCGATGGCGGGATCTTCCTCGACGACCGCGGGATAGAGACGAAGCGCTTTCACGTGCGAGACGGAACCGCCATCAAGATTTGGATGAGGCTCGGCTATCAGCTGGCGTTGATCACCGGCCGGTCAGGCACGGCCCTGCAGCACAGAGCCAGAGAGCTGGGTATCGTCCACGTGTTCCAAGGCAGCCCAGACAAGAAGGCGACATTCGGTAAGTTGCTCACCGACCTTGGACTGGCGGCGCCGCAAGCGGCGATCCTGGCCGACGATCTGCCTGACCTGCCGATCATGCGGCTGGCAGGATATGCTATGGCCGTCGCCGACGCCGTGCCGGAGGTGCGTGCAGCCGCAGCGTACGTGACGACCACTCCCGGCGGGCACGGCGCGGTGCGCGAGGCCGTGGAGTATCTGCTCAAGGCCAAGGATCGTTGGGACGAAGCGATCACTCTTTTGGGATAGACCGATGCCGAACGAACAAATGGACGACGCCCAATCCCCTCCCCCGGTTCGAAGCGGGCCCGGCAAACGGCTCATCCTGATTGGAAGCGGGGTTTTGTTGGCCGGCCTGCTACTGGTCGTGGTGATCAACATCGACACCGGCAGCCCCAAGCCAACTGCCGCCGATGACTTCAACGAGGCGATCGACTTGGTTCCCGGGCGGCTCACTGCCCAGGATGTGCGGAGCCCGGTCTTCGATCCAAGGGATGCCGGCCAACCCCCGGTGCTGGCGGCCGGCGGATGGATTCAAGTGGCCGATGATGAGGGCAACCTGGCCCAACAATACCGATGCGACCGGCTTGATCCAAATCCCCCCGGCAAGCCCAGCGGATGGGTGAAGATGGATCGGCCACGCGCTGAGTTCTATCTCTCGCAGAATCGCGTGCTGACCCTTTCGGGCGATTCGGCCCTGGCCTATCTGCCGAATCGGGTGCTGGAATCAGGGACCATCACCGGCGACGTGACGATTCGCCTCTTTGAGCCGCCGCCGGGTCAGACGGTCAACGTCGTTGTGGATGAACCCTCGCTCGTCGTGTACACCGACGAGGCCAGGTTCGACGACTTCATCGGCGAGGTTCGGTGCGACGGCAACTTCCGTATCGAGACGCCGTCGGCAGAATTCCCCGGGCGCGGCCTCACCCTGCTCATCAATGATCAAGGCCAGCAGGTCCAGGTGACCGCCGAGGTCAAGCAGGTGCAGTACATTCGCCTGGCCTCGATCGCGCAGACGCCCCGAGACGCCGAGGCGATCACGAGTCGAACCAATGGTTCGAGCGAGAGCGTGGCGGGCGGCGATCATCGCGTTGGCGCCCAGGCGGAAGCTTCAGCGGCATCGGCAACGCAGATTCTCCCACGCACCCAGACGCCGGCCGACGACACCACGCAGTTCTACCGGCTCACCCTTCACGACAATGTGCGAATCCAACAGGGCGACGAAGGCCGCGGAAAGACGATCACCGGGGAGACGTTGGCAATCATTTTCACCTTCCAAAGCGACGGGCTTGCAAAGGCACAGACATCGTCGCGATCGTCACATCACCGGCCGCGGAATGCTGCCTTGCACTCGACTGGACCCTCCCAGGGGATGCCGCTGCCAGACGCCTTGAACGCCTTGACCTTGGCGTCCTATGAGCCGCAGCCGGACTCTGCTCACCACGCAGGCGGCACAATTGCCCCGCCGCCGCGCGATGACGATATTTACATCACCTGTTCCGGCGGCCTGACCATCGTACCCGTCACCGATCCGAGCGATCGCCTGGATTGGGCCCGCGATGCCCGGTTGGAAGTCACCGGCCGGCCGGTTCATCTGGTGGACGCCGACAAGGAAGCCGAAGCGTATTGCGATCACCTGGTCTACTCCTCGCTGACCAAGAGAGCGGAACTGATCGGGTCATCGTCGTTTCCGCTTTCCATCCATGCTTCGCAATTCGAAGCCAGCAGTGATCGGCTTTCATTGACCCAGATCGACGGCCCCGGCAATCTTCGCCAAGCCACCTTCGCCAGCAACGTCAAGGTAGATAGCGAGGAAGGTTCGATTGCCTGCGATGAGCTGAGTATTGACCTCAAGACCGACGACCAAGGCAAGACGATTCCCACCACGATGCTGGCGATCGGCGACGTCGAGGCGTCCGATCCGGATCAGACCATCTGGACCGACCGCCTGTTCGTAAGTTTCCACCAGCGCCAGCCGGCCCCGAACCAACCTGCAGATGAGTCCGGGCATCGTGAACCGAACGGGGGGAACGTCCAGGTCGAGAGCCTCACCGCCAATGGAAACGTGCAGATCGTCGTGGCCGGCGGTGGGCGAGCCTTTGCGGACAACCTGATTGCCGACGCAGTGACCGAGACAGCCGAACTCACAGGGTCGAACGTCATGGTTGTGTATGACAAGATGTTGCTCGATCGCGGCACTCGGGTCATCCTTCGCAGACAAACCGAAACCGCGCATTGGGACGGGCCGGGCCAGGCACAGTTCTTCGCCAGCCCCATCGAGGAGCCCGGCGACGGCCGATTCCAGCGGCCCCACCCTCACGAAGACGCCCAGGTCCGGACCACCTGGGACACCTCGATGGACTACGACAACACCTTTGACGACGGCGCGGGTGCGATCGATTTCCACGGCAACGTGCAGGCGATGTCCAAGTCCGGTCCGCTCCAGGTCAACACGATCAAAGCCGAGGCTCTCACTCTTCAATTCACTAGAACCGAGGTCGCCCGGCACTCACCCGATGATCAACCCGTCTCGGACCGGGACCGGGGCAACGCTCGGTCGGCCGGCATTGATTCGGCAGTTGACCACCAGCGCACGATCAGCAGACTCATCGCCCGCGGAGACGCCAAGTTCGAGAACCGTAGTTGGATCAACGAAGATCACGGCAACCTGCCGATGGTGTTCTATGTCGCCGGGCAGCACATTGAATACGACGATCAAACCGGCGAAGCCCTCATCCCGGGCGCCGGTGAGCTGCTGATTCGCGATCTTCTTGGAGTTGATGACGCGGATGACTCCACACCCTTCGGAGGAAAGGGCACGACCTCCTTCCGCTTCAAGCAGCAACTGCACATGAGCCGTGCCGTTGGCAGCCTCTACCACGTAGAGATGATCGAACAAGTGGAAATGCGCCACCTGAGTCCCGACGGCAAGACAGCAACACTCACCTGTGAGAGACTCGAAGTGACAATCGACCGGCCGGGCGACTCGCACGGCGATACCGAGTTGGACCTCGGCGGCCCAGCCGAGGTGCAACGACTGCGGGCCGAAGGAGACGTGTTCCTGCGAACGCCGACCCGTGATGTCGATTGCGGCGAGTTCGTGTATGACGTTTCGACCGGCATCGCGGAATTGATCGCAAGGCCCGGGCAACTTGTCACGATCCATACACGCGGCACAGCGATGCCCTGGCGGCTCCAACGCGCTATCTGGGACATCCACAAGGACACCCTCACGGCCGTGCAGGTGGCGGGCGCCGACAGCGATTAGACGATAGACCACACGGCGAACAGCCCCGCTAGCTCGCGTCACGATCGAGCACGCGATACGTCTCGCGTTCGCCTCGACCTCGCAGGGGATAATCCTTCCGCAGCGGATGGGCCGGATAGTCCTTCCACATAAGGATCCGACGCAGATCCGGGTGGTTGCGGAAGCGAATGCCGAACATGTCATACACCTCGCGCTCCGGCCATTCCGCCCCCGGCCAGATGTCAGTCACCGAATCCACCTCAAGCGCCGGGTCCGGCTCGATACCCGAGGTATCAACGGTCGGATCAAGGAACACCTTCACCGCCAGCCGTCGCCCGTGTTCATAGCTGATCAGCAGATACACGATCGCAAACCGCCCCAGCGTCTTGGCCGGGTATCCCAGATAGTCAATCCCCACGACATCGCTGAGGAAGTTGTAGTCGCATTCGGGATCGTCGCGTAAGTAACGCATGACCGTGTGCAGACGCTCCGCGGGAACAATGAGCGTGGTCTGGCCGCGAAACTCCGTCGCTTTGAACTTGATGTCCGTAAAGGCGACCTTGACCAAGGCCAGCGTTGGATGATCAAGATTCGCTTTGGCCATGTCCAGCCGACCTCCGGATCCGAGACCGGAGTGTATTGAACACGAATCACCCACGTGAGACAACTGCCCCAACCGTCCACGATGAGCTGGCGCACACGCCCGGCCGCCCATAAAGGGGGAGTATAGGGGTCGGGAGTCGTTATTCTTGTCGGGGGCATTTTGCTTGACTGGGCAATCGGTCGATTGTCGAGCACGGCAACGGCAACACAGAGCTGCGTGGGCGGCCGATCAGGATTCAGATGCTGCTGCCGACCAGTCCCCTGGATTGGCGCTGCTGATGGCGTATAGTGAGTCAATGAGGAGGTCGTCATGGCTGTGATGCTCAGAGGAAATGACCGCGGGTTGGGACCGCGTCGGCTGGGGCGATCGCCAGCGATTGTTGGGGTAGTCGTACTTGGAATAGTGGTCATCGGGGCGGGCGGTTGCGGAGGGCCCGCTGAGCAGGGCACGACCGCGGCCGACTCCGAGGCCGGTGATTTACCGGCCGTAACGACATCGACTACCGAGCCCGGATCGAAGCCCAAGGTCACGCTGAGCGCACCGGCATCGGTGAGTGATGGTCAGCCAGTTCTGCGCACCAAATTGGATGGCGCGCAAGCTGACGGCGGCGAAAATACGACTCGCCCGGCGCCGACGAATACTCTGCGGATCGAACTCGATCCACAGGTGGTTGACTTCGGCTACTTAAACCCAAAGGAGGTGGTTCGCAAGACCGTTGAGATTCGCAACGTCGGCGACAAGCCGGTGAAGGTTCTTCGGGCGACATCGAGCTGCCAGTGTACGACCTTCAGCGATGTGACGGGTGTGGTCATACCGCCGGGCACATCTTTCCCGATGGAAGCGCAGCTTGTAGGCAGATCGATGCTCGGCCCAATGAATACAAGCATTACTCTGGTCTTTGAAGGCTACGACCAGAGCCCGGCGATTCAAGTCCGCGGCGAGGTCGCTTTGGCTGTGAAGGCAACGCCGTGGGGTCTCAACCTGGCGCGAGGTGATTGGAGCGGCCAGTTGGTGATCGAATCGCTGGACGGGCGCCCGTTCAACATTCTGGCTACGGATCGCAAGCCGCCGAGTTTCATCGGCTTCGACCCGGAGCTGGACGAACCGCACAATTCGTATGTGATTGAGTGGGACCTGACCCAATACACCGAAGATACGCTGCCCCGCTGGTGGCTGGTCGAGACAGACCATCCAGACTGCCCGATTCTGGACCTGTGGGTGCGGCACATAGCCAACATGGACCTTTCTCGTGACCGACCGTGGAGGATTGAAGATCGACGCGTGTCGCTCGGCGAGATTCGGTCCGGCGAACCCGTGGATGCTGCCGTTACCGTACTCAGGTTGGCCGGCGATACAATCCATCTGGTACGGTCGTTGTCTGAGGATTTCGACGCGGAACTTCTCAAAGTCGAGCGTAACGGTAAAGAGACCAAGTGCACCATTCGTATCACGCCCAATCCTCGCTTCCAAGGTTTGCTCTATGGCAGGATCGAGTTCATGGCCAACGCCTACTCCCAGAAGCTGGATGTCATCGCCAAGGTGGTTGAGTAGCGCCGTTTGCCGTCGGGTGTCTTCCTGTCGGCTGGGCGGTGGACATCATTGTGTTGTACGCTCGCGAAGCTCATATATCTGCCCCGCCGCGAACGATCCGAACGACTCTTCCCGGCCGCCCGGCCACCGAACCATCACCGCATCGACCTGTTGGGCTGGGCCAAGTCCGTAATGAATGCGCGGGTCGTTGCTGGCACAATAGCTATACGTCCGTTGCACGATGCGCCATTGAATCCGATCAGCGACATCGATGCGGACCGTGGCGCCGACGGCATCGCCGCCGCGTCGATTGAGCACGCGAAACATGATCCAGTTGTTCGGTGAATCGATGATGTTTCGGAGCAGGTGCGGTCGGCCGTCCTTGTTCGCGACCACGATATCGATGTCGCCATCGTTGTCCAGATCGCCAAATGCCGCAGCCCTGCTTGTGCCGGCCAAGAGCGTCGAGGTGCCGCCGCGCGGCAGAACCTCTTGAAACTGCCCGGTCTCGCTGCCCCGAAACAGCAGATTCGGCTCGGCATACGGGTCATCCGGATCGTACTGCGGCTCGGTGAACTTGACGCGGCCGTTGGCAACATACAGGTCCACAGATCCGTCGTGATCGAAATCGGCGAACCCCAACCCGAATCCTGTGAACCCCAGGCTCGGCGCCGCCAGCCCCATGATCGAGGTGGCGTCTTCAAAATTCCCGTTTCGATTGAGGTAGAAGGTGTTGGTCTCCTCGTGCAGGTGGGACATGAATAGATCAAGATCACCGTCGTTCTCGACGTCCACGGCCGCGACTCCCATGCCCGCCTCAGCCCAGCCATAATGGTTCAGCGCGCAACCGGAGATAAGTGCCTCATCGGTGAATCGCCCGCTGCCGTCACTCATCCACAGCTGATTTGCGGTCCCGTCGTTGGCGACATAGAAGTCGAGATGGCCGTCCCCGTTGTAATCCGCGCAGGCGATGCCAAAGCCGTTGCCGAACGCCTGACTCAAGTGGGATGACGCAGTGGCATCCTCAAACGTGCCGTCGCCCAGATTGCGGTACATCGTATCGCGAGCGGACGCGTTGTAGTTCTTCGGCGAGCAGTAATCGCGCCTCCCGACCCGTGAATAGCATTCCAACTCCTGGCCCCGAGACCAGTTGATGTAATTTGCCACGAAAAGATCAACATATCCATCTCGGTCATAATCAACGAAGGTGCAACTCGATCCCCACCCATCGTCACCGACCCCGGCTTGGGCGGTGACATCAGTGAATGTTCCGTCACCGTTGTTGCGATACAGGACGTTGGGCCCAACGTTGGTGACATACAGGTCGACGTCTCCGTCCTCATCGTAATCACCGGCCGTGCATCCCATGCCGTACCCGGTATCACCAACGCCTGCGATTTCCGTCACATCCTCGAACGTCCAGTCACCTCGGTTTCGATAGAGCTTGTTGCCCGGCGCAGCGGTCCCGGAGGGACCCAGGCTCCCACCCTGCACGAAATACAAGTCCAGGTATCCGTCGCCGTCGTAGTCAAGCAGCCCCACCCCGCCCGTAGAGATTTCCGGAAACCAATAGTGGCCGTCATGGCCGGAGGTGTGCTCGAAATCGACGTTCGAGCGCGCCGTCACGTCCTCAAACCACGGCCGGTCATTGGCGCCGTTTCCAGTCGAGCCGGAAGGCGCTGCCCGATGACACGCCGTAAACGAGCCGGCGATGAGAACGGTGGCTGCCAACGAAAGAACAACGGTCCAGAAGGTCGCGCGCCTGAAGGTCGTGCTGACTCGAAGGTCTTGCGGCTGGGTGGTGTTCACAGTGATCTCAACCTCATCTTCGATTCTCGAAGCCGGACAGACGATTGGCCAGCGAAGTTACCTGCGGGTCATTGGGTGCGAGCCGCTGGGCTGCCGCCAAAGCTGTTGACGCCTCGTCCAATTCCCCGAGACGCAGGCACACATCGCCCAGGCTCAGGTGCGCCTGTAAGAGAGACGGCGCCTGGAGCGTAGCGTCGCGGAAGTGCTCTTTCGCCTCGGCGTCGCGATTGAGCTGCGTGCAGAGGTTCCCCAACTGCATGTGAAGAGCGGAATCCTTCGGCTCCAGACGGGCTGCGATCTGGAGCGCCTCCACGGCGTCGTCATTGCGCTGAAAACTCAGAAGGCAACGCGCTCTGATACGGTGGGTCTGAGCAACCTTCGGAGCCGCCGTGACAGCACGATCGGCATACTCCAATGCCTTGCGGACTTGGCCAAGTTGCATGTGGCATGAGGCGAGATTGACGTACGTGGCGTATCGATCATAGTTGGTCCGTTCGGCGCGGAGCAACATATCACGCGCCTTCTCGGGTTGCCCGAGCCTCATATACACGATCGCGAGATTGTTCATGACGTCCACGTTACGAGGATGCCACCCGAGCGTCTCCTCGAAAAACTGGGCGGCCTCCGCGTGGCGACCGGCGTTCATGAACGCCAGCGCCCGGCGCATTTGTCTCGGCACGCCCTTCGCGTGCGGCGGCAACTCCCTCGTCCAGGGATCGATCATGTACTTCTTTCCAGAGTTTGCCCCTCGGTTCAATTCGCGCTGGGCGTCGGCGCGGCGGCCAAGTCCTCCATAGGCAAGTCCCAGCA
>JAPUKX010000300.1 GCA_027295435.1 Planctomycetota bacterium
CTCTTTGATTTTCCGGAAGATTCTCTGGGAGCAAAGCTAAACAATGGTAGTTAAGAACTGGTTGAAGCCCGCCAGTTACCCTGAGTCGAGCAAGGGCCCGCAGCGGCAAGAACTGCCCGGCAAGCTCTGCCAAATCGGCAACGGGACCACCCAGGGACGGGCGTGGAGCGGCCCCGGAAGCACGGCGTTTCCCCGATGTCTTGGTCTTGGCACGCGTCCTGCAAGGAAGGCGGCGCCACGCGGCCGTGCCGTTCGCGGAATGGCCCGAGGCAGCAGAAACAACCCGGAAGACCCATGGAAAATTCGCTGACCATCGCCCTTGCCCGCCAAACCGTGCTGACCCGCCAGATGGACGTTATCGCCACCAACCTGGCGAACATCACGACCTCCGGCTACAAGGCGGAGCAGATGATTTTCACCGAGATCATCGAGACGACCACCCTGGGCGAATTCATCAGCATCGTCCATGACGTCGGCTTCGTGCGGGACCTTTCCGAAGGCCCTATGACGGAAACCAGCAACCCGCTCGACATGGCGGTCCACGGTGAGGGCTTCTTCGTCGTCCAAACGCTGGACGGCAACCGCTATACGCGTCACGGCGTATTCCAGCTCGATCCCGGCGGCCGGATCGTGAACACCGATGGGCACCCGCTTCTAGGCACGAGCGGTACGACCATCACGATCCCCATCGATACCGAAAACGTCGTAATCGCGAAGGATGGAACGATCTCGGCGGACACCGCGGAAGTCGGAAAAGTCCAAATCGTCCGATTCGCGGACGAGCAGGCGTTGACCAAGATCGGAAGCGGCCTCTACGACGCCGGGACTCAGATCCCCGAGCCGGCGACGGATGCCCAGGTCATACAAGGCATGGTCGAGACTTCGAACGTCAAGGGCATTACCGAAATGACGCAAATGATCAACACGGTCCGCTCCTATCAGGCCGCGGCGAAGTTGGCCGATACGGAGCATCAACTGATCCTCGACGCGATCGAGGCGTTGACGGCCAGTATTGTTTAAAGGGTAGTAAGAAAGGACGTTTGCCATGCGAGCACTCAGTATCGCCGCGACGGGAATGCTGGCTCAGCAGCTCAACGTCGAAGTGATTTCCAACAACATCGCCAACATAAATACGACCGGCTACAAGCGGCAGCGGGCCGAATTCCATGACCTGCTTTACCAGGACCTGCTGCGCGCGGGGACACAGACCTCCACCACCGGCACGACCGCCCCGTCCGGCATCCAGATCGGCCTCGGCGTGAAGCCGGCGGCGGTCTACCGGATCACCGATCAGGGCAATCTGCTCATCACCGACAACAACTTGGATCTGGCGATCAACGGAAAAGGTTACTTCGCCGTCGATCTGCCGTCGGGAGAAACCGCCTATACCCGGGCCGGGGCATTCGGCCTCAGTCCAACCGGTGAACTCGTGACGCCCAACGGCTACACCGTGAAACCGGGAATCATTATTCCCAATAACGCTCTCAGCATAACGATCAACGCAGACGGCGAGGTGCTGGTCGACATCGCCGGCATAACGGCACCGAGCAACGTCGGTCAGATTCAACTCTCCAACTTCTCCAATGAAGCCGGCTTGGAGGCGATCGGCGACAACCTGTTCCTGCAGACCACGGCATCCGGCCTCCCGACGATTGGCACCCCGGGCTCACCCGGCTTCGGGAACGTCCAGCAGAATGCCTTGGAGACCTCGAACGTCAACGCGGTTGCCGAGATCACGAACCTGATCACCGCGCAACGCGCCTACGAGATGAACTCGCGGGTCATCCAGGCTTCCGACGAGATGCTCTCGAGCGTGGTTCAGCTCCGTTAAGGAGGGGATAAGTTGATGCACCGTTTCGCCGCCGCCCTGATATTCGTGCTGCTGGCGGCCCCCGTGGCGGGGGCAGCCACAACCGGCGCCACCGGCCCGGTTCTGCTCAAGACCAAGGTGATCATCGATGAATCGGTGGTCCGGCTCGGCGACATCTTCGATGGGCTGAGCGAGCAGGCCGAAACCGCGGTCGCCCGGGCGCCGGCTCCCGGCAAGCGGGTCGAGGTCGGCGCGCGCTGGCTGACCGCGGTGGCACAGGCCTATGGCCTGCCGTGGCGCCCAAGTTCCCGCCTGGACACCACGGTGATCGAGCGCGCCAGCCTCGTCATAGACACCCGGCGGATCGAGGATGCGACCCTCGCGGCGCTCGCCCAGCGCGGCGTCAAGGGCAACGTCACCCTGCTGCTCGACAATCCAACGTTGCGCCTTCATCTGCCGAGCGATGCGGACTCGACGATCGCGATCACCGGCCTGTCGCACGACCCGCAGACCGGCCGCTTCAAGGCCTATGTCACCGCACCGGCCGAGGGAATACCGATTGCCCGAGCCATGGTCACGGGCCGCGCCGTAGCCATGACCGAAGTGCCCGTGCTGCGCCGGCGCATCGAACCCGGCGAGATCATCCGCCACGAGGACATCGATTGGCTGCGCGTACGCACGGATCATCTCGCCCGAAACGCATTGGTCGACGTGGAAGGCCTTTTGGGCAAAAGCCCGCGGCGGCCAATTCGCGCCGGCCAACCCGTGTTGAGCGGCGAATTGCGCAAACCCAT
>JAPUKX010000301.1 GCA_027295435.1 Planctomycetota bacterium
GTCGTCGCCCAACCGCTGGCTCGAAAAGGATTGGGCGGTTGACCCACAGAGCCTTGATGACCCGAAGCCCGATGAGCGTTTCGTGGACCCGGTGCCGATCGTGGTGGCGGTCCAACGTTTGCATCCGTTGGAGCGAGGCCGTTGGCAGCGGTCCATCGTCGTGGGGTCCGGCGGGTGGATGTTGAGCTACATTGCCGACGTGGTGATACCGCTGGGGGGCGACCGCGTGGCCCTGGCCAATCCTGGCAACTACGAACTGTTGCTGTCGTCCGTGGCGTGGTTGGCCCAGATGGATGAGCTGATCGCCCCGAGTCCCATTAGTCAGCAGGTGGCTCGACTGGATGGAATCACCCCCGCGGTGCTACGGGTTTGGTGGTGGGCCGTGCTGGCGGGGATGCCTGGTGGGTGCCTGATGCTGGGCGTGGTGGTGTGGGTTGTTCGGCGAAGGTGATCCGATGGGTGCAAAACCAACCATCGTTGTGGTCGTGCTCGCCGTAATCGGCAGCGCAGCGGCGATGTATGTCCTGCGTACCGAGCGGCAGTTTGTGCCGAGATTGGATCAACCTGCGCTACTTATTACCCAGCAGCAACTCCCGATCGATGAAGTCACTCGTATCACTCTGCGACGAGCCGATGACCCGCCCATGATCTTTGACCGCACCGGGCGAAGCTGGACGCAAACCGAGCCGTTCCCCCATCCGGTGGATTTCTTTTCGATCCGGCAGATGCTGGTGCTGGCCGCTGGGCTTGAGGTCGCCCAGCGCATCGGCCCCGATAAGTTGCGGGGCGGGTTTTCCGAATCGGCTCTGGGTCTGCTGCCGCCCAAGGCACAGCTTACCTTCGATTGGCCCGGCGGCTCGCTCACGCTGTCGTTCGGACGCCGCGGCGCTGCCGGCCGGTCGTATCTGCGGATCACGGGGGACCAGACCGTCTACATCGTCAAGAGCGATCTGCACGACCGTGTTGTGGAGATGGACCCCAAGGAATGGCGTGATCGAACGATCTTCACCGCCCTCGCCATCGACGCCGATCAGATTATCATCGATGACGGAGGCGCACGCACGGTGCTGGTGAAGGATCGTAAGCGGTGGAAGATGATTGAGCCGGTGCAAACCAGGCTTGACGATTTGGCACGCGGCGATTTTTTTGCGGCCCTGGGCAGAGCCAGATCGGGCGGGTTCATTCTCGATCAACCGGACGATTTGCAGGCATTCGGGTTGGCCGAGCCCACAGGCTCCCTGACCATCACCTCCACCCGGCTCGTTGAACAGGACGGCGAGATCGTGCGCGTGCCGCAGGAGCAGCAGTTGCTTGTGGGTGCGAGAATGGGTGTCGGATCGGAGGATCGATTCGGGATGATCCAAGGCCGGCCGGTCGTGGTGCGGTTATCCGAGCCGGTGTTGCGTGCGTTGTTTCGCCGGCCGGAGAGTCTGGCCGATCCGACGGGTTCGAGTGTCCTGGCGCCGGATGTGAAGTCGCTGGTCATTCGTGGGCCGGGTGGCGAGTTTCGGCTGGTTCGTGATCTGGACCGATGGTCCGCACCACAGTACGGCGTGGAGGTCCCGCGTCAGCTTGTGCAGGACCTTCTGGAGCAGCTGACGGCGCTGCGAGCAGCCGAGATCGAGTTCAGGCCTCACCCCCATGAGATGGAGGTGGCCACGGTCACCTTGTATGGGTTCGACGCCACGCCGCTGGACACCGTGCGTATTGCTCGAGAGGCGGATTCGGGCAGGTGGTCTCTGGAGAACGGGGACGATGTGCTGCGCTTCTACCCGAAGAACTTGCGGATTCGAATCACGCCGTCGGACTTCGATCTTCAGGCGACCACCCCGTAGCGGAACATGACATCACCTCCACGTTGCCGGGTTTCCCTTAGCTGCAGGGCGAGCCCGTCGGTAAGGGCCTCAACGGTTAGCCCCCGCACGCATGGCAGTGCCTGCTCGTCGCCGAGCAACAGCGGCGCGATGAAGACCCAGGCTTCGTTCACCAGCCGCTGCGCAAAGAGACGTCCAAGCAACCCCGCTCCTGCTTCGACGAGCACGTTGGTTATCTCGTAACGTGCCACAAGTTCTCGCAACAGCTGCTCAAGCCGTAGCACGGAGTTGTCCGCCGGCACGCCGATCAATTCCACGCCCGCGTCGCGCAGGGCGGCGGCGCGCGAGCATGATTCCGCCAACATCGTCTCGCAGCAGGCGATGATTGTCGGCGCCTGATCGGTCGTGGTAACGAGTTGGCAATCAAGGGGGATGTCGAGCTTGGGATCGATCACCACCCGCCGGGCGATCCGGCGGAGGCGCACGCCACGGGCGGTCAGCATCGGGTCGTCGGCTCGCACCGTCCCGATGCCGGTGAGGATCGCGTCCACCCGACCGCGCTCTCGATGCACGAGCTGCCGGCAGGCGGTGTTGCTGATCCATCGACTCTCGCCGCTTCTGGTAGCGATTCGCCCGTCAAGGGTCTGGGCCCACTTGGCCACAACCCAAGGCGTGCCGTGCCGAACCCGATGCACATAAGCATCGCTAACGGCGATTGCGGAGAAGCATTGATCGAAGGCATCGGCCTTGATGCCGGCGGCCCGTAGGCGATTCGCCCCGCTCCCGGCAAGCGGCGAAGGATCGGCACGGGCGAAGACCACTCGCGCGACGTTCGCGGCAATCAGCGCTTCGCTGCACGGAGCGGTCCGGCCGGTATGGTTGCACGGCTCAAGGGTGACGTAGACCGTTGCCGCGGCTGCGTTCGAGGCGGCCCGCCCAAGCGCGACGATCTCTGCGTGCGGTCCGCCACATCGGCGGTGATATCCCCAGCCGACCACTTCGCCTCTGGGAGAAACGATCACACACCCCACCAGCGGGTTGGGTTCGGCTCCACCATGTCCTCGCAGCGCAAGCCGCGCGGCCATGGCCATGTAGTGTTGGTCCTGGGAGGCGCAGTTCATGACTTCGCGGGCGCCGGGCGTGCCGTCTGCGTGGGCCGCAGGAACGGATTATCCCCTGTCTTTCGGATTGGTGCCACCAACGTTCTACGCGCGGGACAATACTTCGTCGCGGAGCCGATCGGGCATTGGTCGATATTCGCTGGGCTCCATTGAACTGGTGCCCCGTCCCTGGGTCAATCCGCGCATGATCGTGGTGTATCCGAACATCTCCCCCAACGGCACCACGGCGGTGATGACCCGCACTTTGCCCCTCAGTTGCGTCTCGACGATCTGGCCGCGTCGGCTGGCCAAATCCGCGCTGACGGGTCCGAAGTAGTCATCCGGGGTGACAATGGTGACCTTCATGATCGGCTCAAGCAGCGCGAGGCCCGCCTCCGTACATGCTTCGCGGAACGCCAGCGCGCCAGCCTGTTCGAAAGCCACGGTACTGGAATCGACTTCGTGATGAGACCCGTCAACCAGCTCGACCATCACATTGACCACCGAATACCCGCCGAGGATGCCTGACTTGGCTGCGTTGCGGATGCCGGTGGCCACTGCGCTGATATATTCTCTGGGGATCACCCCGCCGGTGATCCGGTCGGCGAATACGACGCCGTCGATCATTGGCAGGTCCTGTTCCTTGGCCTGCTGCGTCGAGATGGGGCAGACGTTGATCACGACGTCACCGAACTGTCCTCGGCCGCCGGTCTGCTTAATGAACCTGCCGCGGACGCCGCTCGCCGATCCGGTGATGGTCTCGCGGTAACTCACTGTCGGCGTGCCGACCCTGACGTCGACCTTGCGGTCTCTGACCAGCTTGTTCTTGATGATCTCCAGATGCAGTTCGCCCATGCCGGCGATGATGGTCTCGCCCGTCTCTTCGTTGTAGGTGAAATGGAACGAAGGATCTTCACGGTGAATCGTGGCCATGGCTTCGGCGAGCCGGGTCTTGTCGTTGTTGGTGGTCGGCTCAATCGACATGGTGATCACCGGCTCCGGGAACGTGATCCGCTCAAGGATGATCGGATGCTCGGGGTCGCAGAGGGTGTCGCCGGTGAAGGAACGTTTCGGTCCGATCACCGCGGCAATCTGCCCGGCGCCGATGGAGTCCAGAGGCTGGCGATCCTTGGCGTGCATTTCGAAGATGCGGGAGATCACTTCCTTCTTGCGGCTGTCGGGATTCAGAAGGCGCGAGCCTTTCCCGATCCGGCCGGAGTACACGCGGATGTAGGTCAGGTCGCCATGAATATCCGAGACGACCTTGAACACCAAGGCGGAAAAGGGTGCATCTTCGCTGTGTGGGCGGCTGATCTTCTGGATCGGGTTGCGGGGGTTGACGCCTTGGACTGGGGGGACCTCAGTCGGATCGGGAAGGTATTCGATGACGCCGTTGAGCAAACGCTGGATACCAATGTTTCGCAGCGCGGCTCCGCAGAAGACGGGCGTGCACTGCAGGGCGATCGTCCCCCGGCGAAGCGCCGCCCTGATCTGGTCGCCCGTGATTGAACGCTCGTCCTCAACGTACTGCTCGGTGAGGGCATCATCGAGGTCCGCAGCTTTCTCGACGAGTTCGTGATACCACCGCTCAGCCGTCTTGAGCATTTCCGGCGGGATCGGTCGTTGTTCGATTCGTGCACCGAGCTCGCTGGCATCGAAGTAGTATGCCTGCATTTCTACCAGGTCCACGATGCCCTCGAAGGTCTCATCCGCGCCGATTGGAAGTTGCACGGCGATCGGGTTGGCTCCGAGCCGATCTCGCAATGACGTGAAGCTCTCCTGGAAGTGAGCGCCGATCTTGTCCATCTTGTTGATGAAGCTGATCCGCGGCACACGATACCGGTCGGCCTGACGCCAAACGGTTTCCGACTGGGCCTCGACGCCTTCCTTAGCGTCGAACACGGCCACCATCCCGTCGAGCACGCGCAGCGACCGTTCGACCTCGATCGTGAAATCCACGTGCCCCGGCGTGTCGATGAGGTTGATGGTGTAGGTCCGCCCGTTGTGTTCCCACGGGCAGGTGGTGGCTGCGGATTGAATGGTGATCCCGCGCTCCTGCTCCTCTTCCAGGAAATCCATTGTGGCCGTGCCTTCGTGGACCTCGCCGATCTTGTAGCTGCGGCCGGTGTAGTACAGGATGCGCTCGGTGACCGTGGTCTTGCCCGCGTCGATGTGAGCACAGATCCCGATGTTTCGCGTTTTGGTCAAATCGACGGCCATGAAACGATCTGCCTCTGCCCCGTCTGGGGGCGGCTTGGGATATGCAGCGAGGCATCGCCCGCCCAGCTACACGTGGCAGTCGAGGCGCCTCGGCGGCCCGTGACTGCATCGGAAAGTTATCGGCTGGATTCCAGTGCAGGGCCATCCTGAATGGCCGGGATTGGTTCCAGTCCCGAGTTGCGGCCCGACCTGCGCCGGACCGGACTGGACCGCTCAGCGCAGGCGGGCATCCTTATCTTCGTCTAGCAACGGGTGTCTCCTTCCGTTGCGGGCCGAGCGAAGCACTTGCGCATCAGCCCTGGGGACGCTCGCGTGGTTCGCTTCCAATCAGCGACCGACTCATGATGGGCCGGCCCCAGATGAAGCCGCGAATTGTAGTCTGCCCAGATCGCAAGTCAATGCCATAGATCACCGTCTTGGCGGTGCGTCTGGCAACTAGACCGACCGGACCAACTGCGACGGGGAAAGGTTCAGCTGCTTCATGACCGGCTTGATCTCGATGAGGTATCGTCTGGCATCCTGTACATATCCGGCAGTCGGTCGCAGCCGGGGCAGTTGTGCCTGGAAGAATCTGTTCAGCCGAATCATCATTAACTCCCGAACGTACTTGGCGATCATCGAGGCCAGGGCTGTTGGGAGGTGCTGCCGCTCCGCATGTTGGACAAAGCTGACCGTCAGCTGGGAGCCGGCTTGGTCAAGCTGATAGCGGCTCAGCGCCGGGCGTTCGGTGAGAATGCAGATTCGTGCTTCAGGGAAGGAAAGCTGCAGCGCTCGCAGATACCGGATTCGTCCACCCAGCCGGTCCACGATGACCCGCGGGTGACACCTCGGCCAGCGCCGCCAGAGTTGGTCCAACCGCCGCATCACACCGCAAAGGTTGACGTTGGCCTTGTTTCGCATCGCTTCGACCTGGCGGTTGAACTCCCCGGCGGCGATCACCTCGCACGCCATCAGCTCGAGGCGGACGCTCGCCCCGGCCAGGGCCCGTCGAAGCACGCCGGCGGCGACGCGAAGCTCATCCGCAGTATGAGCCAGCGGCAGCGGCGTGGACGAGTCATACCATGGGACCTCCGGCACGCGCACTTGAAGATGATCGAACAGCCCATCGTCCGAGCGTGGAGAGGCCCCGCTGGCCAGGCAACACGCCAACACACCCCGCTCAAGATGCCGCAACGGGTGTTTGGCGGCCAAGTTGGGGCCTTTGAGTTCCTTGGAGTCGTCGATGGCGATGCGTCGGCGCCGATCGCGCGGGCTTTGACAGACCGCGTTGCTGAGGATGCGCCACAGGTCGGGAGCGCCGTCGGCTGGATCGTACTGCTGAAGCGCGAAGACCGAACAGCCGATGCACAGCGGACCCAGCATGGGTCCATAGCCGGCTTCGTCAATCCCCGCGTAGATCAGCATGGGCGCCAGTTTACCCGCTTGCCGCAGACGAGCACGCTCCCCGTCGCTGGTTGGTCCGCAGCACAAACGGCCGTTTCGCCGGCGGGCTTGCCCCGCCGCCGTAGATGGTCTTGCACCCTACGGGCCCCCGCCGCCTAGAATCGCGCCGATGGGTGCGCGAAAGCCCAAGGTGCTGGTGGCGATGTCCGGCGGTGTGGATTCCTCTGTTGCCGCGGCGCTGCTGGTGCGCGAAGGCTACGAGGTCGTCGGTTGCTTTATGCGCCTCGGCTCGCCCGGCGAAACGGTCGAACAGTTGGAGCCGTATGAAGCCGCGTCTGATCGCAGCGAAGACCCGGGTTGTGATCCGTCAAGGATCCGAATCGGCCATCAGGGATGCTGTTCGATCAACGATGCGGCCGACGCCCGGCTCGTTGCCGCCAAGCTTGACATCCCGTTTTACGTTTGCAATTTCAAGAAGGACTTCGGCCGGATTATCGACTACTTCGTCGGGGAGTACAACGCCGGCCGAACCCCCAATCCCTGCGTTCGTTGCAATGACTGGCTGAAGTTCGGCAAGCTGCATTCCTACGCCCGGCAGATCGATGCCCAGTTTGTGGCCTCCGGTCATTACGCGCGCATTACTCCTTCTCCTTTTTCAAGGGAGAGGGTGAATGAGACGCCGAGACTCCTGCGCGGTCTCGACTATGACAAGGATCAGAGCTACGTGCTGTTCGGCACGCCGCAAGATCGATTGCGAGAGATGCTGTTGCCGATCGGTGAGTACCGCAAGTCGCAGGTTCGCCGGATCGCTAAGGAGTTGGGTCTTCCCGTCTTCAACAAGCCGGATTCGCAGGAGATTTGCTTTGTTCCCGATGGTGATTACGCGGCGCTGGTAGCGCAGCGAGCACCCCAGGCCGTGCGCAACGGCACGATCGTCGATCGCGCGGGCAATGTTCTAGGCGAGCATCGCGGCCATCAGCACTTCACCATCGGCCAGCGGCGCGGCCTCGGCGTGGCCGTCGGCCATCCCCTCTACGTCGTGAATAAGAATGCCCAGACGAACACGATCACCGTCGGCTCAAAGCAGGCTCTGTCGTCTATAGGTTGCCGGGCCCGCGACACCAACTGGTTCGTTGAGCGCTGCCTTGAAGATGACTGGATCAAGTGTGGGGTGAAAATCCGCTACAACGCCGATCCGGTGCCGGGCGCTGTGCGCGTAAGCGGTGACGATGAGATCGAGGTGCGATTTGACGAGCCGCAGTTTGCGGTTGCCCCCGGGCAGGCTGTCGTCTGCTATCGGGGCGATGTGGTCCTCTGCGGCGGCTGGATCGATCATGCAATCTGACCGTGGGACGCCGGGGATGCTCGTCTGGGAGGTATCGGAGCGTTCGCTACTTCTGGGCCGGAAGATCAATCTTCCATTCGAAGGCAATCTTCCCGCTCTTGAGAACTGATGGTGTCAGGACAGAGACACTCTCGTTGACGCCGGTTCGACCGTCGGCGGCGACGACTTTCAGACGAACGCCACCGGCGAGAACGACCTGTCCGGCGTCTGTTTCTTGCACGAGATAGGTCTGCTCCTGTTGATCGGTCTGCGCAAGAATCACGCCTGTTTCGAGTCGACCGCCGAGATCCTTGAGCCTGGCGGTGACACTTTGGTACCCAGCGATGGGCCAGCTCGCCGGGGCCAATTCCGCCAAGATTCGCTCTTGGAGCTCTTCGTAGGAGATTTCCAGGGGGGTTTGTCCCACCATCTCGCCGTTGAGATACACATCGGCAGGCTCCCCTGAGGAGGTGCGGATGGTAAAGGTGATCGCCTGCTTCGCCGGATAGAAATACAGGCTCGCTACAACGGCCACCATGGCCACGGGGATGATGACCCAGCCAACCCATCGAGTTCGGCGACGAGGCTTCCCGTGGGCTTCCATTTCAGTGTCGATCCTCCTCGTTCATCGGGTTGAAGTATTCGATGGCGTGGGCGGGATGGTGTCAAGCGAAATCTCTCGCGGATGAATGATAGGACCATCGAGCGATCACCCACGTCTTCTGATCGCCGGGTCCGCTGGGCAGGTCGATCGGAGGAATGAGGATGCTCGCCGTTCACCGCATGATGCCGAGAGATGCAAACGACAGCTTGGTCACCGCTTGTCCACAATCTCAAAAAGTTCTTGCATGTATGTGGCAGGGTGCTAGGTTTGCAATCGATCGGTCGGTTGCACTCGGTTCCGGTCAACGGTACCTGCTCCGAGGCAGGTGAACGGAGGTGGGTGAGGCAAACCAATACCCGGGCAAGGGCCCGGTGAGCCGTGTCGTGCAGAGCGGCTCAGGTGTGTTGTCCGAGGCCGGGCGCAAGCCCGTCGGGCCGCCACGGAAAGGACGCTCCGGCCGACTGGAAGTGTCCGACGAGTGGGCTCGGGCTGAGGGCAAAGCACCGGTGGCTTGATGATTCGGCGCAGTCCCCCCTGGGTCGGATATCAGGCAGGCGTGGTTGGGAACGCCGCGGAAGTGGCAGGAGCAACCACGTATCAACCGGGTAGGAAGATCCGCTCTTCTGACCCGGCGCAGGGCTGAGGGGTCTTGGGGCCTCTCAAGCCCGAGGCTCAGTTCAAGGTGAAGGTCGTGGGCCTTCGCCGCCCGCCGGGGTAGCTTGGTTCGGTGACCCGATCCTTGGACTGACGACAAGAGGCTCCCGCAAGCGCGGGGGTCTCTTGGTTCTCTGCGTCAGCGCGATTTCGGAGTGATCTGGGAATCTGTCTGGAGCCTCGGCCGCTGGGGCGAGGTTTGTCGGGGCGAAGTTCGCTGCGGCCCCGGTCGTCGCCGCCGGCGATCCTCGGGTCGCGGCCGGCATGAGTCACCCTATACACTGATGGCATGGTCGAGTTTGACTGGTCGCTGCCCTACCCCTCGCAGCGGATGCCTGTGCTGGCGCGTAACGTTGTGGCCACCTCGCAGCCGTTGGCGGCCCAGGCCGGGTTGAGGATGCTTCAACAGGGAGGCAACGCGGTCGATGCAGCCGTGGCCGCGGCGATCGCGCTCACCGTTGTCGAGCCGACCAGCAACGGCATAGGCTCCGACGCCTTTGCCCTCGTCTGGGCCGGCGGTGGGCTTCATGGGCTCAACGCCTCCGGCCGATCACCCAAGAACCTGACGTCGGATCGCTTCCAGGGCATGGCCGAAATGCCGCAGCTGGGGTGGGACCCGGTGACGGTGCCGGGAGCCGTCTCTGCGTGGGTCGAACTTTCGCAGCGCTTCGGCGGGTTGCCGTTCGAGAAGCTCTTCGAACCGGCGATCCAGTATGCCCGCCGCGGCTTCCTGGTTTCTCCCCAGACCGCCTACTACTGGTCACGAGGGCACGAGCGTTACAAGGAGTTCGAACCGTACCAACGGACGTTCTGCCCCGATGGTCGGGCACCGCGCCCCGGCGAGCTGTTCAAGAGCCCGGACCATGCCGCGACACTCCAGAGCATTGCCGAGACCAATGGCGAAGCGTTCTATCGCGGGGACCTCGCCGAGCGCATGGCCGCAGATGCGAAGGCCGGCGGCGGACTGCTCACCCTTGATGACCTCGCGTCACATCGTCCCGAATGGGTTCGGCCGATTCGGATCGAGTATCGCGGCTACTCCCTGCACGAAATCCCACCGAACGGCCAGGGGCTCACGGCGCTGCTGGCGCTTGGGATTCTCGTGCATCATTCGTTTGAGAACCTGCCGGTCGATTCGGCTGAAACGCTCCATCTTCAGATCGAAGCGATGAAGCTGGCGTTCGCTGATGCCTATCGCTACATCGCCGATCCTGCCTCGATGGAGGTGGGTGTCAAGCGACTTCTTGACCCGCAGTATCTTGCGCAGCGGGCGAGCCTGATCGAGCCGGACCGCGCGCAAGAGGTGAAGTATGGCACGCCGAAGCCCGGCGGCACGGTGTATCTGACTGCCGCCGATG
>JAPUKX010000302.1 GCA_027295435.1 Planctomycetota bacterium
AAGAACCTCCTGCGCGGTTGCCATCTTCCTCGCCGTTGCCACGGCCCCGGCCCCGGCGTCGGCGCAGCCCCGTGGCGCACAAGTTGATACCTGGTGGGTCTTCGAGACGGATGCCGCCCATCCGGGTACCACCATCCACGCGGCGCTGAAGGTCAACATTCATGGGAACTTCCACGTTCAATCAAACAAGCCGCTCGACGAGTTCTTGATCCCGACCGTTCTGACCGTATCGCCGCCGAAGGGGTTTACGGTCCGAACGATCGTGTACCCCGAGCCCGTCATGATCAAAGTGCCGGGGCTGGACGAGCCCCAACCGGGGTTCGAGCAGGAGTTCGTGATCGGGGTTGCGCTCGAAGTCGGCCGGGACGTGGAACCCGGCGTGTATCCGATCAACATCTCGTTGCGCTACCAGGCTTGCGACGACCGGATTTGCCTTGCACCGACGACGCGGGAGCTGGCCAGCGTGCTGCAGGTCGTGCCGGAATCGGAGCCCATCGTCGAGAGTCCTCTCTTTGACAAGCCTTGTGCGGAGGAGCCGGAAGCGGGTGTCACTCTGGCCCCGCCGGCCTCGGAGACTCGAGTCGCCATTCTGCCCGACGCCGACCTCGACATCATGGCCGAACTGAAGGATTTTGAGATCCTTCAAACCGCAGGCGGGTATCTCAACGTCGAAGATTTCATACAGTTCATTGACGATGCCGAATCGGGGACCGCTCAAGCGGGATGGTTTGAAGACAAGGGTCCGCTGGTCATTTTATTGCTTGTGATCCTGGGCGGGATCGCGCTGAACCTGACGCCGTGTGTTTTGCCCTTGATTCCTATCAACCTCGCCATCATCGGCGCGGGCGCCCAGGCCGGCTCACGAACGCGCGGCTTCGCCCTGGGCGGGACGTACGGCCTGGCCATGGCCGCTGTCTACGGCACGCTGGGGCTGGTCGTCACCCTCACGGCCGCAACCTTCGGCGCCATCAACTCAACAATCTGGTTCAACGTCGGCATCGCCATCCTCTTTGTCGTGCTGGGCCTGGCCATGTTGGATGTCTTGGCCATCGATTTCTCGAAGCTTCAAGGCAAGCTGGACCTTGCGGGCAAGGGTAAACGAGGCACGTTCGCACTGGCGTTCGGTATGGGCGGCATCTCGGCGCTCCTGGCCGGGGCTTGCGTGGCCCCGGTCGTGATTCAAGTCATCGTGTACTCCTCCGATCAGTACGCCAAAGGCACGACGATGTACCTGGCCCTGCCGTTCTTCCTCGGTCTGGGCATGGCGTTGCCCTGGCCGTTTGCGGGCGGGGGTCTGTCCTTCCTGCCCAAGCCCGGCCCCTGGATGGTGCGCGTCAAGCAGGCGATGGGCGTATTCATCCTCGTGTTCGCCGCCTACTACGGCTACTCCGCCTGGAAGATTTACGACAGCACGAATGTTCAAAGCGGAATCGTTCAAGCTGCCGTCGAGGCCCGGCTCAAGGAAGCAGGTTGGACGGGGTCACTGCACGAAGGTTTAGCACAGGCCAAGGCCGAGAACAAACTCGTCTTCATAGACATGTGGGCGACATGGTGCAAGAACTGCTTTGCCATGGACAAGACAACCTTTGAGGATGAGCAAGTCATCGCTCGGATGGAAGAGTACGTAAAGATCAAGTTCCAGGCGCAGCCTTACAGGGACCCCTTCATCAGTGAAATCCGTAAGCACCTCGGGGAAATCGGGCTCCCCCACTATGCCGTCCTGCGGCCTCGGGCTCCTGAAGAAGGTAACGATCGGCAAGCTCTGTCTTGGCAAGACTACTCGGCGCAACGGTTGCAAGCGGCACTCGACGATAACAAGGTTGCTGTTGTGCTCGTCGGTGCCAACTGGGCGCGAGAGTCCTTCGCAATGTCGAAAACGCTGGACGATCAGCACTTCTCTGGACTGTTGCGCGAATCGGATATCGAACTGCTGAAGGCTGAACTGAATCCGTCGAATCCCGAGCACCGGGCGCTGATGGACAACCTGGACCTCGTTGGTGTCACAGCCATCGCGATCATGACCTCAACGCTCGCTGAACCCATCGTTTTTCGTGGCTTTCTCCCGGAGCCGGCCGTGTTCGGCTCAGCGCTCGATCAAGCCCGCGAAGCGAACTAAACCACTACGTCCGCCGAGGCGATCAATCGTTGTCGTCGCCCTTCTCTGATCCGACGACATCACCCCCAGGCATTGCTTGATCGATACGATCGCGGAGCAAATCCCGCTCGCGCTGGGGCAGTTGCTTCAATTCATCCAGTTCGAAGTTGGCATCGTTGGTCAGGGCTCTGCGGTAGGCATCCGCGGCGCCGGCTCGATCGCCGGTCTCCCACAGGACATCGCCCAGCCGCCGCCAGACGCCGATCCCGTGCGGGTCGATCTCGGTCATGTGCCGGGCATATCCAATCGCCGCCTGCCAGTCGTCGGCGTCATTCGTGAGCAGGGCTTTGAGCCGATGCGCTTCGCCGGCCAGGGCAATCGAGCCCGGCTTGCCGTGATCGGCGACGGCGCGCTGGGCCAATTCGGCCGCTTCCTGTAACCACTCAATCCGCTTTGTTCGCGGAGCGGTCGCCGCAGCCATCATCGCCTGCCGCGCCGCGGCGTGAAGCGGCAGGACGTTAGCCGGGTAGACCTCGTAGGCATCGGTGAGCAACTGAACCGCAGCGGCTCGCTGCTGGGTCTGACCCCACCGATCTTCGGAAGGCGGATACAACGCCGACGCTGCCGTGCTGGTCAGAATCTGTTGAAGAGAGGCCGGATAGGCCCCGGCTCGGCCGATGAACAGCGCGCCACCAAGAACCAACGGCACTGCGATGAAGCCAAGCCAGAGCTTGCCACGACCGACCGCGCCACCGGCCAGCCCCAGCGCGCACATCATCCACACGACCGAACCCGGATCGAAGAACGTCATCTCGATCTGGGCATGTACCGCCAGCGCCACCACCGCCGCGGTCAACGTCCAATTGACGATTGAGCGCGGCGCTCGCGCAAGCACGACGCTCAACCCCGCGGCGGCAACGACATAGCCCAAGACACCAGCCCCACGGGAAAGCGTTATCGTGATGCTGTTGAGACTCAGCGCCTCCTGTGCAATTGCGGGCAGCAACGCGAGTACCGCCACCGCCGCTGAGGCCAACAACGGTGCTCTGGAGTTGGGCGATGACGACCAATGCTCATCGATCTCATCACGGCCCAACCGCCGGCCGGCCCGCCACAGCAGCACCAGCACCAGGCCGATCCACGCGGCGCCACTGACCCCGAGCGTCGCCAGCCAGTCCGCGCCCATGCTGTGAGCGCTGGTGACCTCC